>CBDUHU010000144.1:0-7982 GCA_965366725.1 uncultured Kangiellaceae bacterium | reverse complement strand
GCTAATTTACGGGAAAAGAAGGACAAACGGTTATTAAAATCCGGACAATCTATAGTAATTTTCTGACAATTTGAGGGAATATGGATGAAAAACTGCAATATTTGAGCATAAAAGACAAAAAATAAGGCCACGACTGGTTATAGTGACTAACTTTTATCAGTATAAATAAAAAACGGCGCCAATGGCGCCGTTTGAAAATCATTCAACCTATATTTGAGGCTGAAGTTCACCATTTTCATCAATCAAAAAGCGTCTTTCCGTCATACTAGCGATAAATTCAGAAGCGTTGCCATAATGATTTTCAAAAACTTTATCACGTTCTGCTTCAAATAAACTTACCGTCATTCCATCAGACGCCGCAGTCACAACCGCCACCCCATTAACATTAGTATTTGCATAAGCAATGGCTGGATTTGCCGCCTGCAGAAGGAAATCAGCGTTTGCAACTAGGTTATCAATTCCCGGAATAGAAGAGAGAACAGGATCTGCCGCAACTGTGGTCGTTAATAAATCTCTAAACACACCAGAAGAAACTGAGGTATTAGTAAATTCATATGTCCCCTGCCCATGATTAGCAACAAATGATGCGTGAATATCACCTGCAATAATCACTGAGCCAGGCACATGTGCCAGGGTATCCTGTAATAACTCATCCCGTTTATTACCAAACCCATCCCAATGATCCAGGTTAAGATAGAAACGTTGATTAAATGGTGCAGGTATTCCTAACTGGGGGTTAGTTAAATCAAGTACTAGAGAAGTGTGAGATACTGAACTGGCTACCACTTTCCACTTTGCTGGCGAAGAAAGCAATTGAGAACGATACCAAAACTCCTGCTCTCCGCCATAAGCATCTTGAGTTGAACTAAAGATCGAGTATTTATATCCTGCATAAAGATCATATACATCTTTGGTGACAAAATAACGAGAGCCAAGTGAGCTAAATAGCTGAGATTTTCCAAGCGTCTGATAGGCAATTCCAGTATCCAGAGTAGCGATCACTTCCGGTGCTATTAGCGGCAATTGTGCTTCTGGCGGAACAACAGCATTAAATTGTAATAACAGTCCGTTAATAGAATCGGTCGATAAGTTTCCTGCAATCACTTCACTTGCTTTAATCGATGCAACTTCTTCTGATAGCCCTCCAGCAAGATAAGCCTGAGTTAGTGTGCCAACTAGCGCTGGCTTATAAGCGGCAAATGGACCACTATCAATATCCAGATAAGGTGTGAAATTAGCCGCCACCGCAGCATAGGGAATACCAACAGCCTCAAGCGCAATAGTTAGTTCTACCCTGTTCATAACAACTGTACCCGGAAAACCATCTTCCGGAATAAGGTGATCAGGACGATAAGTTCTAAAGTCGGTCATCACCAGATGTAAATTCTGTCCAAACATAAAATCTCTATAAATTCGAGAGTTTGGATATAACTGACTTTGCAACACCGGTAACGCTGTGGTTCCATCGGTTAAGGCATCAACAGGCATATACTCAAAATAGGCCTGCTCAGCGTTACGTTTTCGAGAATCGTTGCTTTCTTGCTCACGACCGGCAGTCATTGTTGACGTGCTCCCGTAAGAATCATCGGAAAACTCGTGATCATCCCAGATTGCTATCATTGGAAAGCGCTCATGTAGCTGCTGAATAACGCTATCAGTGCGTATGGTTTTATAAATCTGGCGATAATTAGATAAGCTGGCAGCCGAATAAAAGGCATTATCACCTTCACCCTGCTGAATGGCACCATTGATATCATCAAAATTTATCTGTCTATCAGGCGTGCCGGTCTGAAACCCTGGATCGCCAGTTGTTTCATAAATGTAATCACCCAAATGAACAATAAAATCTAAATCTTCATCAAGTAATTTTAAATAAGTATTATAATAACGGCCGATATAATCCTGGCAGCTCACATAAGCAAATTTGATTTCGCGATCACTGCTCGCATCCGGTGCCGTCTTTGTACGACCAATTCTGGAAGAAAAATAGGCATTGTTGTTATCGTATAAGAATCGATAGTAATAGGTAGTATCAGCAGATAAATCGGCCACTCTGATTTTCAAGCTACCATCATCTTCTGGCATCGCTCCCATAAACTGATCACCGACAACATTTGTAAAAGATTGATCAGTTGCAATCTGGACTCTGACTTTTAGCATCTGACCGGCAGCAGCATTATCCGCTGCTCTGGTCCAAAGAATAACACTGTCTGCTTTCGGATCTCCCGACGCAACAGACTGAGGAAAAAATGCGGAGCCATCGCTAATTGAGTCGAGCGATGCGATTGTGGGATTATCAGTTTCATCAATTCCACATCCTGTGAGACTGACAATAGCAGCACTACCGGCGGTCCCGGCTACAGCACTGATAAAACTTCTGCGAGTTATCTTTTTCATAGATTGATCCTGTTCCAATGATAATATTTCTATTCTTATATTTAAGTGTTTTACGATATTTTAGGCTTTCAGAAAATACTAATCTCATTTTCTGTGCATTAGGCAACCTGCAACCTCAATTAAAAACATCAGTCTTATATTAAAATGTCTATGGCGTCATTTGTCAATTAGTCCAAATTAGGCAAAATTTGACTGATTGTCGCCGAAAATCCGTTAAATGAGCAGGAAATAGCCTGATAAAACTACTTTATCCGCAGACGATGACAATTAATTGTCTTTATATGACAGATTAATTAACAATAGACGCCAAGTTAGTTAATATGGCACTTAATCTGTGTTCACGCATTATTAAAAATAAGGTATTTACCTGGCTTACCAATGGCAAAATCAGCACTCAATCATCAGGCGACAGTTTCTGCACGTTATTATTTCGGGGCTTACGAATTTGCGCAAAATATCTGTGTTGAAAAGTCTATCGATACATACTGGCTTGAGAATTATATTATTTCGGGTGAGCAGACACGAATCAGCGCCAGGCGCTATCAGTCATTACTTGAGAGTGCCAGTACTTGCCTGAATGAACCTTGCTTTGGACTGAATTACGGGCAGCAGATTGATATTGCCGCGTTTAGCCTTCTCGGTTATCTGGCAATGGCAAGCGCAACTCTCAAGGAAGCTTCAGAGGCGGTCAACCAATACGGCGGACTGGTCAGTGAAATTGGACGCCTGGACTCTGAAATAATCACTGAAATAAACTCTTCGACCAATCCACCCCTGGTAAAAATCTATTGGCGTCCAAGACCAGGTAATGAAAATTGCTCTGGCCAGGTTATTGACGGTGTATTAGCAGGCTGGGTAAATTTCGGCCGCGAATTTATTGGTGAAAATACGAAAATTCACTCTGTTCATCTGACCAGACGACGCGCCAGCGAAACTAGTTATCGGAAATTCTTTGATTGTCCCGTAGTTATTGGTGATAAAGTCAACTACATCTGCATTGAACAAACTTACTTTGAGAAAAAACTGCTAAAAGCCGAGCCTCTGGTTCATCAGATTATCCAGGAAAAAGCAAATCAAGCAGTGCAAGAAATAGAAAATCAGAAAAGATTAGCTTCGGATTATATCTCTGATATTTTACCTGGACTTATTTTTTCAGGTAAAACTAATATTGAAAATATTGCAACTCTCCTCAATACAAGTGCACGTTCTTTACAACGAAAGTTAGAACAGGAAAATACCAATTATCGCGATCTGGTTGATAATGCCCGTAGAGCCCTCGCGATTAAGCTATTGAGAGAAAATGAGTACCCGCTTAGCCATATCAGCGGTATTATCGGCTTTAATGATCAGAGTTCTTTTACCAGAGCATTCAAACGCTGGACAAAAGTCACTCCTAAACAATATCAAGCATCACTATAAAGTGCTTTTTTAGTGCAAATTCGGTAAACTCACCGGCAAATGTCTGGCAGCACCTGAGCAGACACTTCAATATTCATCAAGAATCGAACGCTTTATATATTTTGGTTTATTTAAGTGATATTGAATGAACATCAAATAATTTCCTCACAATAGAGTTAGTCGCATATGGAAGAAGTCATTGAAGCATTACAACGCAAGGCAATCCCTCAAAGAATTCCTTTGGAGTTGCCTGACGATGATATTCTAGTAGAAATTGAAGAAGAAATATTGCTACCAATTCCCTATAGCTTTAAGCAGTTTTTACTAACAGTCAGTGATTTGGTCTGTGGTTCAATCGAGCCTGTGACAGCCAGTGATCAGCAAGCGCATACCCATCTGCCTGAAGTAACAGCACAAGCCTGGGCAGAAGGACTTTCTCGCGAACTAATTCCTATCTGTCAGCTTGGAAGTGATTATTATTGTGTTAATCAAGATGGTGAGGTTTTATTCTGGCATCAAGGTGAGATTAGCCAGGAACACTGGGAGAGTGTTTGGCGATGGGCCCAGGATGTGTGGCTAACAAGCTAATATAAAATCAAGTTCGTCTATAACGACAGGATTATCCCTTCTCGTGCCACATTAAAACCGGCAGTTTTCACTTTTCGTTGTGCTTCGCTGTCGCTGACAAGCAATGGATTGCTATGGTTAAAATGTATAAAGTATATTTTTGCCTTATTTTGCGCTGATAGCTGGGTAAACAGCTGCATGCTTTCCTCAACAAAAGGATGGGGTACTTCATTCATATCCCGTCCTGGCAATTCTTTCTGATCAAAAAATGTAGCATCCAGAAATGCATAGTCCACTTTTTCTATCAACGTTCGTACATCTGTTTTCCACTTATGCCATTTATCAATATCAGGAATAAAAAGTGCAGTTTTTTCATGACCCTTAATTAAATATCCGACAGTCTCACTAAACTCATCCCGGTGAGGAACAACCAAAGGTGTCACTTTCAGATAAGGCGATAGGTTTGATGTTTTACCGGCTGATAAAGGCATCAATTGAATATTATTTAATTTAACCAACTGACTCCAGGGCCCATTTTTCTCAATAAACTGCTTCATCTTTGGCATGACAAATACCGGTACCTGATGACTCCCTATAGCTTCACGACCAAAATACATTAGCCCTGTATAATGACCAATATGCGCATGAGTAAGAAATACACCACCAAGCTGATACTTATTATCTGGCGCCAGTTTATGTAATTGATAAAGCTGCTCTGGCATCTGAGGAGTTGCCTCAAAAAGATACTTGGTATGACTTTGATGATCAATAATACCTAATGCTGTGGCACTTCTGGTTTTAAGCTTATTCTGCCAGCCTTCCATACAATGTGGCTTGTAACAGTTAGCCTGTGGATAACCGGCATCCTGTGCAACCCCAAGAACAACCAGTTCAATTTGACCAATACTTTTACCGGAATAGGCCAGGGTTGTGTTACTTAATATTGTTAACAATGATAATAGTATTAACTTATATTTTATCATCTGGTGACTCACTTTCAGTTAATTGAGCAGCTATTCAGGCTCACGGTAACACTGACACTAGCATTGATTCGCGGATAATTCGACTATTCTCCCTGAACAATATTCAACTCAGTATAGTACTCGTCTTAGCAATCACTCTGATCAACCCAAAACCAGTTCAATTTCAGCCGCCAAACATATCTTGAAACAACTCTCAATAAACACATGTTAAAAAAATTGGCACAATGATAACCTGATCAAAAGAGCCAACAAATCGAAGCTATGGCATATTGAGAAAACTAAAAAATGGACAATTTAAAAATACTAATATTTATGTTGGGGAGCATTTTGTTATTCGCATGTGAGCACCCAGAGCAAATAAAAGAAGACAATAAAACGGGTAATTTAATCATCAGTGCGGTCAGTCATCCAGAGCGTCCAAAAAAAGATATAAAGCGCGATAAGATAAGGTCACCAGACAAAATACTCCAGTTTTTTGATGTAAAGCGAGGAGAAAAAGTTGCCGAATTATTAGCTGCTGGTGGATATTATAGTGAGTTATTGTCTCGCTGCGTCGGTCAGACAGGTCAGGTTTATATGCACAACAATCGCAAATTTTACGAGTTTCAAACTGATAGGGCCGTCGTTGAGCGACTGGATAACAACCGACTAGCTAACGTTATTCGTTGGGACAGAGAACTCTCAAACCTGGGCTTCAGCAAAAACAGTCTGGACAAACTTTTCATGATATTGGTTTTACACGATATGTTCTGGATGGAAGAAGATATCGAACCAGTGATCAACGGGATTTTTGAGGCGCTTAAACCGGGCGGCATACTAGGTATTATTGACCATACTGCAAAAGCTGGTAGCGGAATCGAACATGCTAAGGAAATGCGAGGATTACACAGGATTGACAAAGGTTATGTTATTACTCTGATGCAACAACATGGGTTTTTATTTGATGGAGAAAATCACTCACTCAATAACCCTTTAGATGATCGCAGCCAGTCGTTTTTTAGTCCATCACTTAAGGATAAACCAACAGATAGGTTCATCTTAAAGTTTAGGAAACCGGAATAAAAGGAAGTTTGTCATTATGACCTGCGTGAAAACTCAGCAAAGAATGGAGCGTTCATTTTGGTTACTCAATGAATCAACCCCAAAAGTATTGATCAAGTTAACATTACCGATGCTGCCTGCAATTATTGCCATTTTCAGTCTGGATCTTTTCGATACTTATCTGGCAGCAACCCTGGGAACAGAATCTCTGGCAGCACTGAGTTTCACAATCCCGGTAACCAGTATTCTCTTTGCTATTGCGATAGGCTTATCAATCGGCAATGCCTCAATTCTATCTTTTACTTTAGGAAAGGGGGACCACCATAAAGCAAAACGTTTAACAACTGATAGCTTACTTATTGCCTGCTCCGTCGCCCTCTTAGTCGGAATAATTGGCCTGTTAACCATTAAGCCATTATTTGTTTTTCTCGGTGCAAATTATGCACTGATTCCCGAGTCTTTTCATATGGGTCCACGACCCGACATCATGCCGTTAATCGCAGAATATATGCAATACCGCTATATTGGATTTGTTTTCATGTTGCTGCCCATACTGACCAGTAGCATCATGCGTGCGACAGGAGATACCCAAATAGCGGGCTGGTTGATGTTTAGCTGGGCAAGTGTGACAGCAATTATTGATGGTTATCTAATGCTATTTCACAATGGGCCGGGAAAATTAGCTGATATCGCACTTGGTCATCTTATCGCAGACATAATTTTTTCAGTGATCTCTCTTATATTTTTGATCAAAAGAGAAAATTTAATCGACTTTCATTTACCTTCAAAGCGAGAATTTATTAATAGTTGTCGAGATATTTTTTCAATCGCTCTGCCTGCCGGAGGAATGAGTTTGCTACCCCCTATTGCACTTGCAATAATAACAAACTGGGTCGCTTTTTATGGTCGTGAGGCTGTAGCTGTATTTGGTGTTATTGCAAGAATTGAATCCCTCGCTTTGTTCATTCCTATGACATTATCCACTGCACTACCAATATTTGTCGGTCAAAATTTTGGAGCTGGAAAAATAACTCGCTCAACTCGTGCTCTCAAACAATCTTTGATCCTGACCATAATAGTACAATTGATTATTTATTGGTCACTATTTCAATATGCTCAACCGCTCGCAGCCCTATTTAGTAACTCCGCAGCTATTATCAAGATGCTCAATGAACTTTTGGTTTTTCTTCCATTTGGATATATAGGTCTTGGATGTGTCATTGTGGCGGTGTCCACTCTCAATGCAATTCATCGTTCTAAAGCAGCATTAATGTTATCGATTACCAGAATTATAGGACTCTTGATCCCTGCCGCCTTTATCGGTGCATATTCTGCGGGACTCAATGGATTATATATGGGCTTATTATTCGCTAATATCACTATTGGTCTGGTTGCATACTTCTGGGTTAACTCGATATTTAAATCAATTGCACATAACCAATGGGCAACAAGAAAAGGTTAGTACCCACTGTTGTTGAATTGATTAATATAAAGTCACTTGAACGTTTGTCAGCCTTCACAAAATTTTGCGTAAGAGGGATAATTCGCTACTCGTAGTATTTTCATTAAGGAACTGTTCAACCACCTGACTAATAT
>CBDUHU010000143.1:0-8029 GCA_965366725.1 uncultured Kangiellaceae bacterium | reverse complement strand
CACTAACAACCAAAAATGTATTTTGCGCTGAGTTATGTTCAATAATAGTGACAATATCACCCTTCTTAAATATTTCATTATCTGAAGATCTTACTTTTATCAGCAGGCTAGCACCATCGCGTGAACAATCTGCCTCGCCAAATTCAGTATCAACACGACTGCTACGAACTTTACAACTAATGCCTAAAAGTGAGCGGGATACTGGAGTTTGATTTAGCTTTTTAAATAGCCCCTTTAGCGGCCTAATCATGATTGCAGTAACAAATATTGAAATTGCAAAACTAATGATAAAAATTCCAATATTAATGAGAAAAGTAATAACGGACAGCAGTTCAGGAAGGTCCGGCATAACAAGTGCTATAAAATAGCAAGCAATCCAACCATTTAACACTAATAAACTAATCACAATGGTAATGGGCACGCCAGTAAGGCCTAAGGATAAAAGAAGTCCGGCAACACCACCAATGCTATCAACTTCAGTGTCAATATCAATATCAAGGCCGATATCAAAAAGCTCAATATCCACCATACCTATTATTGCCAGAACCCAATACCCCAGAACAACCAATAATCCGGTGGTGTATATGGCTGTTGGGAAACTACTTATAATGAGTAAAAATATATCCATTTATTTACCTATATTGTTGTTATTTAATTTTACTATGCCATAACCAGGCACTGATAATACCAGAAAGAAAACCTGAAATATGAGCTTCAAAGCTAATTGATTGCCTCAGGTCAATTAAACTAAACAAAATACCACCATAAATAATGATGGTCGTCAGCGCTATTAAAATATTTTTCAATACTCTTTCAAAAAATGCGCAACTAATCAGGTAGCCCCAATATCCCATTACCAGGCCTGAAGCTCCCGCATGAAAGCCTTCTCTTGCAAAAATCCAGACGATTCCACCAGATATCACCATGATTAAAAAAGTCACTTCTTTTAGTTTACCTAAATGACTCGCAAAAAATCCTAAAATAAGCAACGGAACTGAATTAGAAATCAGGTGAGAAAGATTCCAATGGAGAAAGTGCATACTCACAATGCCATAAAGATTACCAATTTCACGAGGATATAAGGAATAATTGTTAAGCTGATGATCGAAAATTAGATTAACAATTTCGATGAGCCACATTGATGCAATCAGAAAAAGTAAAAGTTTATAATCGTCGATTGCTTTCTTATTCACTCAGCTATGCTTCCTCTAACCTTCATTATCATTAATGACTTTCGCTATAATTTCCTTTGCTGCGCGCTCTTTAATCGCTAGTTTATCCTCCGCTGCCAATCCGTATTGATTTGCTAACAATTCATAATCATCGCTAGACAAAGAAATTGTCAGTCTTGGTCTTACCGGCTTTTTACTTGGCAAACCCAGGATCTGACGCATTTGATCCGATGGGGATAAATCATTATATATCGCCATCAGTTTTAGTTGCTTTTGCGCTTCCGTTGAAATATCAAATGCTACCTGGGTCGCTTTAATCGCTTTTGCTTCATTTTTCCATAATTCAGCTTTTTTCTTTTTCATACTCACTATCCGCTCTTAATGACTTAAGTCTTATTTTTAAGCCGCTCTAGCACGCTCTCAGCGGAATGTTTATCAGTTTTGATTCCTGAAGCTCTCAATTTACTATCAAGATCGTCTCCTTCAAGTTCATTACGTAGCTGAATACCCGCATTTAGTTTATCCTGTTCAGCTTGTTGTTTTTGCTTAATCCGCTCCAGTGAATCTCTCGCACTGCCAATTGATGTATCATTGGCAATAACCGTTTGTGTTACCGATTTTGTCGCCTGTTGAACCGATTCGCGAGTTTTAACCATCGCCAATTCTCTTTCATGCTCAGAGATAATTTTTTCGGCCTCCTGAATTTGAGACTTCAGAACTTCAATGTTGTTTTCATAATCAGCCAGCTCTAAACTAATTGTTTCGCCACTCTCTTCCAGTTTGGCAATTTTTTGCGCAATTTCTAATGCCAACGCATCATCGGATTTCTCCAGGGCTTTAATTGCATAGCCTTCATTTTCACTAATATCACTGCGAACTTGATTTAGACGTCTATCCGTTGCCATTTTTTTTGCAACAATTTCAGTCAAACCTTCTTTTGCTTCTAACAGGCTATTCTTTGAATCTTCAATTTCCTGCTCAAATATTCTTAATGATTGCTGATCAACCACAGCTTCACCTAACTCTCTCGCACTTCCTCTGATCGCAGTGAGTATTTTTTGTATAACATTCATAATCAATTTCCTCTTTTGACAACCTGAATTACTAATCAGTCTATTTAATAAACTCTTCTAAAGCCTGCAATGTATCGATTGAATTACCTGCTAAGGTAATTAATTCCTGAGTCACACTTTCAAATTTTGAACCACATGCCAAAGCACCAAAAATAACATAGTGATCATCAATTAAAGCAAATGAACTAAGTGGCATCGGTACATTAATTTCCAGCAGAAATTGGTTTAATTCCGCTTCCTTTTCAGAAAAAATTTCCTGCTTGGTAAAAAGATATGAAATACACAGTATCTGGGTTTCTGTCACTGTGACAAAAATGGGCACTTCTTCCAGGCCAACAACTTCAACTCTTAAAACTTCCTGTTCTCCCTGCATTGGCAAGCAGCTAAATTGATACCCTTTAAACCGACTTTCGGATAGCCGTTTTGACAAATCACGTAATAAGCTCATAGATTTTCCTTATCTTGTTTTCGACATATTATGTCATATAGCCTATCAACCATTGACATAATATGTCAATGGTTATTTTTTCATCACTGGACAGCCAGAGATAATCTCTGTTTTTGTGATTAAATAGCGAATAACGAAACATCCTTTTACATATTCCGTAATAAGAACTCTAAAGCGCTATACCAATACAACCGACTACTGATAAAATCATTGGAATAGCTAGAATTGTGTATGGCAGCTAAGGACATAATAATGCAAATACCTCGTTTTTTGGGACTTCACGCAGTCCCACCGGTCTGGTTATCCAGAACCCTCGGCATTCTGCCCTTTATATTGATTATTATTGGATATATATACGCTTCCGATGCTCGTCTTGAAGCTAACCCGCAAGATAAGTTGCTACCCAGTTTTTCACAAATGTATGATGCGATTGAAAGGATGGCATTTAAACCAGATAGAAGAACCGGGGATTACTTATTGTGGAAGGACACCCTTGCCAGTGTTACCAGATTAGGCGCAGGCGTTGGACTGTCATTTATGGTAGCCATCCTAATTGGATTAAATACAGGTCTTTTTCCTGGCATCAGAGCAATTTTTAACCCCTCAATTACTTTCATTTCAATGATTCCCCCGTTGGCAATATTGCCTATCTTATTTATCGCGCTCGGGGTTGACGAATTTGCTAAAATTGCACTGATTTTTATCGGCACAGCCCCCATGTTAACCAGAGATATTTACCTGGCGGTCGTAGCTATCCCTAAACAACAAAAAGTTAAGTCATTAACCCTTGGTGCAACATCACAAGCTCTAGTTTATCGAATAATACTCCCACAAATTTTGCCACGAGCAATTGATAGTTTAAGGCTGGTATTGGGTGGAGCCTGGTTATTCCTGATTGCCTCAGAAGCCATTGCGGCAACCGAAGGGTTGGGTTATAGAATATTTCTAGTTAGGCGATACCTTGCTATGGACGTCATTATTCCCTATGTTTTCTGGATCACATTTTTGGGCTTTTTCTTTGACTGGATATTGCGCTCAATTAACAAAAAGTTCTTCCCATGGTATGAAGTCAACAAGGATTAAGCTGATGTCAGATAAGCAATTTAAAATAAGAATTGAAGACGTTGAAAAACACTATGGCGAAAAACGTGTTCTTGATAACGTTGATTTAAACGTTAGTGATGGAGAGTTCTGCACATTGGTCGGACCCAGCGGGTGTGGTAAGTCAACACTTCTTCGCCTAATACTGGGTCAGGAACAACCGACAGTCGGAAAAGTTTTTATAGAAGATCAAGTCGCTGGTTTTCCTGATACTCACCGTGGAATTGTGTTTCAAAAATACTCGCTATTCCCTCACTTAACCGTGCTTGAGAATGTTCTGCTGGGTAAACGACTGACCAATAATCGCTGGTGGCTTCCCTGGCCACAGAATAAACAGTTTACTGAAGAAGCAATGCATTACCTTGAACAGGTTAGACTAACTGATGCGGTAAACAAATATCCTCACGAACTCAGCGGCGGTATGCAACAGAGAGCAGCGATTGCACAAGCCTTAATCATGAAACCACCCGCTCTGCTGATGGATGAACCTTTTGGAGCACTTGATCCAGATACACGTGAAGACGTGCAACTATTCCTTCTGGACTTGTGGGAAAAAGAAAAACTATCTATATTTTTTGTCACTCATGATCTGGAAGAGGCCTGTTTTCTGGGTTCTCGTTTACTGGTGCTCTCTCAGTACTACACTGACGACAGAGGGGATCATGCAAATGTCAATCGTGGTGGAAAAATTGTCTATGACAATAAAATGATGGACTATTCTTGCTCGACAAGCGTTAAGGGATCAGAACCTTTTAAACGTCTGGTCGCAGAAATCCGCGAGCAGGGATTTGATCCTGGTGTAAGACAACATGTAAAAGAATTCAATCTGGCGCACCCGGATAGCTATCAGACATTAACCGAAGAAGAGCATAAAAGTTCTCTTTAAGAAACAATAGATTAATCATAAGAAAGAATTTAACCTTTAAATTCATGGAGTTATACATGAAAAAAACATTGTTCTCTTTGTTGGCTATGGCATTTAGCCTCTCAGCTGGCGCCCTTAATGAAGTCAAGAACTTGCCAATGGATCAACTTTTATCCTCACAGGTGGGTACAGTTCGCGCTTCTGGAACCATCAATGTCCCCTATATTTCATGGGGTGGCGATATGGCAACAATTCATGCAAATGGTGATGCTAACCTGACTAAGAAAAATAGTATTTTTGATGGCCTGGGTTTAAAACTCAAACTAACCAGGCAGGATGTATTTTCAACCCAGGTTGAGAATTTTATGAGCGGAAAATCCCCCTATTTGAGGGGAACCATCGGCATGATTAATCAAGCATCTGATATCCTTAACAAGGATCCACGTACTAAACCAGTCATTATTTATCAAATGACATGGTCGGCAGGTGGTGATGCATTGGTTGTAAAAAACAATATTCGAAACGTCAAAGATCTTAAAGGAAAGACTATTGCTATTCAGGCTTATGGTCCTCATACCGATTACCTGATCCGAATCCTGAACGATGCAGGCTTATCGTTAAAAGACGTTAATATCAAGTGGACTAAAGACCTGACGGCGACCAACTCTTCTCCGATGGAGTTATTTTATGACTCAACTGTGGATGCAGCATTTGTAATCATTCCCGATGCTTTAGCACTAACATCCGGCGGCAACGTAGGTAGTGGTGCAGAAGACTCTGTTAAGGGCGCGAAAATTCTACTTTCCACAAAAACAGCAAGCCGAGTAATTGCTGATGTCTATGCAGTGAGAAGTGATTTCTTTAACTCAAACCGCTCACAAGTCGAGAAATTTGTTCGAGGGCTAATGAAAGGTGAAGAAGCATTAGCCAATCTGGTTAAGAATAAATCCTCTCAAGCGCAAGACTATAGCCAGATGATCAAGGCTGCCGCCAAAGCGCTACTCGACTCAGAACAAGCAATTGCAGATGCTGAAGGCATGTATCTGGATGCAGAATTTGTTGGTTTTGATGGTAACGTTAAATTCTTTAGCGACAACAACAACCCCCGTCGTATGCAGGTACTAAATAATGAAGCACAAAAAGGTCTTGCCCAGTTAGGCCTGGTCAATGGCAATACATCAATCACTAGTGCAGGCTGGGATTATGGCTTTCTAAAAACCGGCCTATCCAATACCCAGCAGGCTGAATCTCCACGATTTGACCGCGATCAGGTTGCATCGGTTGTCAATAGAAAGCAGCAGCAAGGATCGCTGGCTGAAGGCGAGCTATTTAGTTTTGAAGTTTTCTTTAAACCAAATCAAAATACTTTCTCTGCCGAACTCTATAAGGATGCTTTTGATAAGGTAATCAACCTGGCTTCTACTTATGCTGGTGCTATTATCACTATTGAGGGTCATTCAGACCCAATGGGCTACTTACGAAAAAAGAAATCAAATGCCGCAGAAGTGGTCCTTGGCAGAGTTAAGCAAAGTGCACGAAACTTGAGTTTAGGACGTGCTCAATCAGTCAGAGATAATGTTATTCAATTTGCCCAGCAGTCGGGGATTTTGCTCGATCCTTCCCAGTTTGCCATTATCGGTCACGGAATTTCGATGCCAAATACCGGCATTTGCGGCAGCGACCCATGTGCTCCAAAAACCGAACAGGAATGGCGTTCTAATATGCGTGTAGTCTTTAGAATCATTCAAATTGAAGCTGAAGATTCAGTATTCAGCCCGTTATAGCAAGGAGCCTGATAATGAATAAATTAACAATGATTGCAGCGGTATTGTCAATCGCTCTGGCGGGTTGTGACTCCCCTTCAGAATCAAAGAGAGCTGTATTGGATTATCAGCCAACTGCCAAGAAAAGTTATGCCGGTCAACCTACTTTGAATAACTGGCCAAAAACCGACGGCCAAAATGTGACATTAGCCAACGACTTGCTAGCAACCAATTATTATCTGGTATTAGATGGAAGCGGCAGTATGAAAGAGTCACGTTGTTCGGGTAACACTAGTAAAATGTCTGCTGCCAAAAAGGCAGTCTCCGCTTTTACCCGGCAGATACCCCAAAATGCTAACCTGGGCCTATTGGTTTTTGATAATGCTGGCACCAGTGAGCGGGTTCCTTTACAAGCCAATAATCGGGTTGAAATGCTCAGCGCAATCGGTCAGGTGAGAGCAAATGCTGGTACACCGCTTCGCACAGCAATCACTCGTGCCTACGCAGCGCTTGAATTACAGGCAAAAAAACAACTCGGCTACGGTGAATATCATTTGGTTGTCATTACTGATGGCGAAGCCAATGATAGAGAAGAGCCGGATCGGATAGTCGATAAAATATTGCTAAACTCGCCCGTAGTATTACACACTATCGGGTTCTGTATTAAGGGAGGGCATAGCCTCAACCAGGCAGGTCGAATCGATTATAAGCAAGCTGATGATCCTGCAAGTTTATCCAAGGGTTTACAGGAAGTTCTGGCTGAGGCTCCTGAATTTCAACAGAATCAGTTTGAAGGATAACCAATGAAGGGTCATGCAAAAATAGCATTAATAGTACTTTTCCTTGGCATTTTAGCGATTGTAGCAGCTAAGTTTGTACTGCCAATACTGGAAGACAGGCAGTCGACTGCAACTTCTGATGCAAAAGCCACTAAAGGCAGCATCACCATTGGAATGGATAACTTTGTTGGTTACTTTCCATTATGTTCGCCTGAGCTATTTAGGCGGATGCGTCAATCGGGTTATATAATGGAATGCCAGGATGATGGCGCTGACTATGAAAGTCGTATGAGCAACCTGGATAAGGGTAAAATTGATTTTGCGGTAGCTACTGTTGATTCATACGTACTCAACGGTGCCAGAGAAAACTATCCGGGAACAATCATCAGTGTAATCGACGAATCAAAAGGTGGTGATGCATTGGTGGCATGGAAAGATAAAATTGCCAGTGTTGACGACTTGCGTAATAAAAATGCAATTTCAATCGCCTATACGGCAAACTCTCCATCCCATCATTTACTTAAAGCGTTAGCCGTACATTTTGATATAGAGTCACTAAAGTCAAGCCGTAGCTGGCAGCGAGAATCAGATGGAAGTGAGGCTGCATTGACGCAATTTACCAATAAGGACGTAGACGCAGCAGTTCTCTGGGAACCTGATGTTTCAAAAGCACTCAGTAACGATAACGCTATCCGTATTCTTGGTACTGAAATGACTCAACAATTAATTGTTGATATCCTGATTGTAAACAGGGAGTTTGCACACAAACACCCTGAAGCAGTTAACCAGCTATTAAAAGAGTATTTTAAAACCTGGAAATACTATCGG
>CBDUHU010000142.1:0-8081 GCA_965366725.1 uncultured Kangiellaceae bacterium | reverse complement strand
ATTAAATTTGAGTTTGAAAGTGTAGAAATTGTATCAGCAATTCAATGTAACTGTTCAATCTGTATTCGCAAGAATGCAATTATGAGTAAGGATTACATTGCAAAGGCTGATTTTAAATTACTATCCGGAGAAGATTACCTGAGTAAATATCTGTGGGGCGATAAGGATGTTAACCACTATTTTTGTAGCTGTTGCGGAGTATACCCTTTTCATGATGGTGTTGATGAACCTGGTAAATTTCGGGTGAATCTTGGTTGTATTAATGGTGTGGAACCCCGACAGCTAGAATTAACAGAGTTTGACGGGCGTGCGCTACTTTGAGAGAAGCGCTTATGGTCTTAGTTTAAACTAAGACCATAAGCTTAGTATTAAAATCTGGTGATATCCTTAAAGCTTGCGTTTTCAGGTTGAGTTTCTTTTGGTTTGGGTAAAGCACCATATTTTTTTCTGGAAAAAAATATGCCGTATAGAATCACTAGTAAAAGTATTAGTGTAAATATTAGATTTAACCCTGTTGACATAAAAGCAATATTTTGACTGTAGTCATATATAACCGCTAGTAGAGCGGCTGCTCCCAATATACTGACAATCGATGTTAATAAGTTTGTTTTAAACATGATTTATTCCTAATCAGTGAGATAATTTCGGGGTAAAATTAAAGTCATAGAATTTTAGCAACCGGTAATGGCGTAGAACAATATGAAACAGCCAGTTGTCATACAATGTTCATGAAAGTTTAATTAGAGAATAGATTTTTTGAAAAAAACCAACCGGAACAAAATTGGAAATTATCCGGTTGGCTAAAGGGGCACTTTCGTGCAGACTAACTCGGTTTAAATTGCTAACCAGTTTCAGAGCAAGGAATAACTTCTTTTGTACAGCTTTTCTTAAATAAATTCTGTTTAATCATGGGAATAATTTTGTTAAGCGGAGTTAGTACCAGGAAGTTTCCCAATGCAACCAGTAAGAAACCACTAATTGTATAACGAGTCCACTCAAAGTCCTCAAATATAATGCTTAGTGTGACAGCCACAACAGGAAATAAAACGATTGAATAGCTGGCTTTTTCTGGTCCGATATTTTTCAGCAATACAAAATAGCTATAAAAGGCAATCACCGTGCCAAACACCGTTAAATACACCAATGAAATCAGATATTCTGGTTTACTACTAAAGTTAAATTCACTTTGATTATAGATTGCAAACAAAAGTAGAAATAGAGTCCCATAAAACATTCCCCAGCCGCTGGATTGCAGAATAGGGTATTCATGTTTTGAATTTCTGACACTAACCATGTTACCTAATGACGCAAATAGTGTTCCCGAAAGAACTAAAATGATTCCAAGAATAGAACCAGCGCCTGTCTGATACTTGATCACTTCAGGCCAGAAGAGAACGATGATTCCTGTAATTCCGATAGCTGAACCAATGTAGGTGTTTGCAACTATTTTTTTACCGAAAAAAATTCGAGTATTAAGGATATTGATGACCAGCAACATCGAAAAACCAATTGATGCCATTGCCGAACTTAAGTATTTTTGTGCTGCATATAAAGTCACATAATTAAGACAAAAGTTAAGCAGGCCTAGTAAAGCCATATAAAAATGTTGCTCCGGTTTAAAGTGCAACGATAGACCTTTTATTTTACTAAAAATAGCAATCAATAAGGCGGCAAAACCAAACCGGTAAATAAGAGATACCTCTATAGCGACTTCTCCTAGCTGAAACTCAATCGCTATCCAGGTAGAGCCCCAGATTAGCACTGTTATTGCATATAAGATTATGTTTTTCATTGGCTTACTCTATAAAAAACAACAACCCAACTGACCGTTGGAATAGTTTTACTAAAACAGGCTGTCAAATATACGCTTAATGTGTATACTTAACATATACAGAAAAAATGAAATGTGACCTATACAGATTGAAGGCCTTTGTTATAAGGTTACCTGTTATAATTTTTAGTAATACCAGGTTGCAAACAAGGCTGAGTGGAGTGGTTAATCATGTCAAGTATGATTCAAAAAAATGGCCAGAGTTTTTTATATCAGCAAGTAATTGATTTAGTTGAGGAGATGCAGAACTCCGGCACCTTAACTCCTGGTAATAAACTACCTTCATTGCGCAAACTTAGTCAGCAACTTGGCGTTAGTATTCCAACGGTTAAACAGGCCTATATTGAGCTTGAACGTCTTGGCAAGGTTGAAGCCAGACCTAAGTCAGGTTACTACTTAAAAGTGGGTGGGTTAGAAATTGCCAGCCCGAAGCGAGCCAGTTTCGTTCGACGACCTGTTCCTGTTCGCTGTCAGACTTTAATTGAAGAGTCTTATCAAGCGGTGCATTCATCCAATACTATTCCTTTAGGTATTGCACATCCTGTAATGGCAAGTCCACCGGATAAAACCCTCGCCAGAATTATGCGCCGAGTATTGGCACAGGCTGGCCCTAAGGTTATGGCATACGGTCCTATGGATGGCTATTTACCGTTAAAAAGGCAGCTTGCTCAGCGATATCTTGAAAAAGGAGTTGAGGCCACACCTGATGATATCATCATAACCAATGGGGCTCAGGAGGCGATAGCTATTGCGTTACAGTGTGTTGCCAGCAAGGGAGATATTATAGCGGTTGAATCTCCTACTTATTTCGGTATTCTTGAGTTAATTGAAAGCTTGGGGATGATGGCATTAGAAATTCCTACCTGCTCAATCAGTGGTATTTGTCTCGATGATTTGGAAAATTCGCTTGCCCAACACGCAGTTAAAGCGTGTATATTCTCTTCTCTTATCAATAATCCCACCGGCTCGTGTATGCCCGAAGAAAAGCGTCAGCAGCTGGTTAAGATTATTGAGCAGCGAAATATTCCACTGATTGAGGATGATGTCTATGGAGAGTTGCACTTTTCAGATCAGGATATATTGCCTCTACAAGCCTTTTCGAGAAAAGGACTGGTCATTACTTGCAGTTCTTTTTCTAAGACTGCGGCTCCAAGCTATCGAATAGGGTGGATTCTTTCAAATCAATATGAGCAAAAGGCAAAAGGATTGAAACGCGCATTTTCATGTTCTTCTTCACTACTTAATCAATGGGTTATCCATGAATATGTTAGAAGTGGTGATTATGACCGCAATATAAAACGGTTAAGACAGGTACTGAGAACCAACAAAGAACGTCTGTTAAGCCTTATCGCTGAATTTTTTCCTGATAAAACCTGTGTTTCGAACCCTCAGGGAGGCGGGGTATTGTGGTTAGAGTTACCTCCAGGCTGTGATGCGATTGAGTTATTTAGGTTATCAGTCGCTGCTGGAATAAGCATCACTCCGGGTGTACTTTTTTCCGCTTCCGGCAAATATAAGCGGTGTACTCGTATCAGTTATGGTTTGCCGTGGGATCAATCTGTGGAAGATGCAGTGAAAGTATTAGCGCAGCTAAGCCATCAGCTAATGGCTGATAGAGTAAATAAACTTGCCTGAACTGGGTACTACCCGCTGATTTTCTCTAATAATCACTATTGAAGGGGAAAGATAGGGAAGAGTGAAAAAGTGAGATTGTATTGTGGTGAAATTATCTTTAGTATGGTCACCCTATTTTTAGGTTAGATTTTCGTTGGAGAAAATAATGTTATTGAGATCGCTCCTGTTTGTGTTTAAGTCCTTTTTGTTGATTAAATTAGCGACTTTTACGTTACTAAGCGTTGCAAGTAATTCGGAGAAAGTCATTGCTAATATTGGTAATGAAGCGATAAGTCTTGCTGCCATTGTGAAAGGTAACGAGTTAGAAATCTATAAAGCAGAACAGTCTCTTTATGAGCTTCAAATGGCTGGTCTAAGGAATGTACTGATCTCTAAACTTATTCGCAAGGACCCCAGAAGTAATGGTCTATCCGAAAACGACTATCTTACTCAGTTTGTGGTAAATCCCGCTCCAGTAACGGATGAACAGGTCGACCGGTTTATTAAGTTACGCCGAATTCCACAAGAAAAAATAAATACCAATTTAAAAGAACAGGCAAGACGTTTTCTAGTCAGCCAGCAACTGGCAAGCCAAATTGATAGTTGGCTTGAAGTACAAAAAAATAAGCACCATGTACAGATTTCATTAGCCGTTCCAGAAGAACCCCGGTTTGAAATTGATATTGAAAATGTTGCTTATCGTGGTGGCAAAAATGCTGAGGTAACTCTCGTTGAGTACTCTGACTTTGAGTGTCCGTATTGCGTTAAAGTGAATAAGACATTGGCTGAACTAGGGAAAATTTATGGTGATAAAATAAAGGTTGTCTACAAACAGTTTCCGTTATCTTCTATACATCCCAAAGCAGAGAAAGCTGCGCAAGCTTCTTTGTGTGCACAAGAACAAGGGATGGAAAATTTCTGGTTAATGCATGACAAAATGTTTTCCAATCAGCGGAATTTATCTGTTGGCGTTATTAAAGATATGGCGGCTTCTCTTGGATTAAAAACTGAGTTGTTTAATCAATGCTTAACTTCTAATAAATATGCTGCCAGGGTTGCTGCTGATGTTAAGGAGGGCATGTCGCTTGGCGTTAACTCTACGCCTGCCTTTTTTATTAATGGTAGATTTAACAAGGGCGCGTTACCTTTAGAATCTTTTCAAAAAATTATTGACGAAGAGTTGGCTTTAAGTAATCGGGAGCGCTAGATATATCCGAATTAAAAACTATCAGCCAGTGGGGTTTTATTTTCAGGCTGATAATCCGGTAAAACAAGGGTTACTTTCAAACCGCCATTTTTACGGTTGTTGATCAACATTTTTCCATTGTGTGCTTCGGTAATTTCTCTGCATAATGGAAGTCCCAGTCCGGTTCCTTCAGACTTTGTTGAGTAAAATGGCAACAGCGCATTACTCAGATTTTTTTCTGTCATTCCTTTTCCCCTGTCCTTAATCTGAATTTCAACTCTGTCAATCGATTGGTTGATGGATAAGCAAATATCATTAACAGCGGAGCCAGACTCATGTGCATTTTTTAGTAAATTAATCATAACCTGCTGTAGTTGTGCAGGATCTCCATTAATGACTAATGACTTTTCCTCGCAAATTAAATTAAAGTCAATTATTTGCCTTAATCCAGACATAAAATCATAGCCATTAAGTAATTTAAACTGAGGTTTGGGAAGACGTGCAAATTTTGCATAGCCTTCAATAAAAGATTGTAGATATTTAGCTCTTTCTTCAACAGTATTGAAAATTCTTTCTAATCTAGTATCATCTATTTTACGACTGATCACTTTTCCTGAGTGAGCCAGCGAACTAATTGGTGCGAGTGAGTTGTTGAGTTCATGACTAATTAGACGAATCACCTTTTTCCATGTATTTACTTCTTGACGACTGATTTCTTTGGTCAGGCTTTTAAACAGATAGAGCTGGTGTTTTCTACCATTGAGTAAAAACTGATTTTGAGTGAGATGATAAGTTTCATTAACCTCATTAAGAGAGACAGTAAATAAACCACTTAAACCTGAATCGATTGATTGTTTAAAAGCGCGTGGCTTTTTCTTTAGCAATTTAAAAAAATTAGAGCCATTAATTACTTTTCCATCGAACAGAAGTTTTCTGGCGGCGCTATTGCTGTAAATAATTGCTTGCGAATCATCGGTAAGAATGAGTGAAAGAGGAGTCGTTTGAATAACTGTGTCGAGTAATAGCTCACGTTGGTACAGATGCATTCTTTCATTTCTCAGAGCTTCGCCAACTGAGTTATAGGATTGAACCAGATCTCCTAATTCATCATTTCTTGTTTTTGCAAGACTCACGCTAAAATCGTTATCTAGAAAATTATGAAATCCGTCATTAAGCGCTGATAAGATTCGGTTGATCGCACTCATATAAAAGCGAAGAATTATGAGCGAGCAGGGAAGTATTATCACAAGGGATATCAATCCCGACAATAGAATATCTTCAAGCCATAAATTGACAAGGATTATGATGGTTAGCATTACGGTCAATATGACCGTTAATAGTATGCTTAACTGTGCCTCTAAGGATATTCTAAACTTCAATGATAGTCCTCTAATTCACTCTATCTCTTGGGATCGAATGCTTATCCATCCGCCGATATAAAGCCTGACGACTCATTCCTAATTGACGGGCCGTCTGTGAAATATTGTATTTATTCTGATTTAATGTGAAAATCAGTGTTTCTCTATCTGGCTCTCGGTTTTGTTTTATTGCTGAAGATGTTTGGGAATTTTTTGGCAAGCCCAGATGTTCACTCTTAATTAAGCGCTCACTTGATAATAAACAAGCTCTCTTTATGACATTTTCAAGTTCACGAACGTTTCCCGGCCAGGAATATTGCTGTAGTGTGTTTTCTGCTTCGGTTGATAGAGTATATTCGGATGGCATGAAGTGCAATACCAGCGGTAAAATATCATCAACTCTCTTAGCCAAAGGTGCGACCTTTATTTCAATTACATTTAATCGATAGTAGAGATCCTCTCGAAAAGTACGCTGTTCTATTTCAGCTAACAAATCAGCATTAGTTGCGCTAATAATACGCACATTCACTTTTCTGGTAACTGAGCTGCCCAGGCGCTCGAATTCGCCCGTTTGTAAAACTCTTAATAGTTTCATTTGTCCTGACAGTGGTAGGTTACCTATTTCATCTAGAAATAAAGTGCCTCCATCGGCAGACTCAAACCGACCAATTCGCTTTTTCTGAGCACCTGTGAAGGCGCCTGCTTCAGCACCAAATAGTTCAGCCTCCATTAGTTCTATCGGTAGAGCACCGACATTGACTTTAATAAACGGTTGCGCTTTTACCAGAGAGTTTGCTTGAATGATTTCTGCTATCTTCTCTTTTCCAGAACCATTTGGTCCTGTGATTAGTACGGGAATATCAGAATGGGCAACCTGGGTTGCCATGGTTATTGATTGGAGCATCAGGGAACTATTGAATTTGGTTCCACATAAATCATACTGTTGTTCAAGCGCGTCAGTTTGCGCAGAATTTTGACTCAAAATATTATTAGTCTGTTTTCTCAGTTGACCAAGTTCTATCAGATTTTTGACCGATGTTACCAGCTTTGTATCATCCCAGGGCTTAGTTAGATAATCGTTTGCACCGGCCTTTACCAGATTGACAGCCATTTCGATATTCCCCCAGGCTGTCAGTAATATAACAGGAAGGTCAGGATAGTCAGCATGAATCTGTTTGAATAACTGACTGCCTTCTTCACCCGATGTTGTATCTTCGGAGAAGTTCATATCCTGAATCACCAGATCGATATTATTAGATTGTAATAACCTTAACCCTGATTCTGGGGATTCCGCATGAAGTGTATTGATATCGTCCAAAGAAAATAAAACTTCTAGCGCTGTAGCAATGCCATGGTTATCATCGATTATCAGAATTTGGCTCATTTGAGTTCGAGTGTCCTTAATTGATAATTTCAATTTTAATTCAGATTAAATTACATTGCCATGTTAATCCAACTAACATGGCATTATTAGTCAGTGCTTAGTAAGGTTTGACAAAAACACTTAGTGTTTCATTTCTTTACTGGCTAAATACTCTGTGTTGCAATAGCTGGAGATATATTGCTGGCTTTTCTCGCTGGCATCCATACTGAGATAATTCCTAATATAAACATTAAAGCAATGCCAAGTGGAATAAAATACCAGTTAATTGGTGACATATCGAAATGGTTGACAAGATAAATATTAAGAGCAAAAGTGATTATAATGCCACTGATTAATCCGAGAGATGTAATTATTGCATTTTCAGTTAGAAAATAACCGAGTATATCTATTTTTCTGGCGCCTAAAGCACGTCGTGTTCCAATTTGTTTCACCCGTTGGCTGACGTTAAAGCTGACAATACCAATGATCCCTAATGCAGTAATTAGAACTAACAATATGACCACGCTCCAAAGAATTTTGCTCATGGCAATATCGCTACGGTAGCTACGTTCGCGTAATTCGCCAAGAGAGTTAACCGCAAAGATCACCCGCTCATCATTTCGTTCAAGAAGCATTTTTTCAACATTTCCCATTAGTTCGTTCATTGCTTCTGCTTTGGCACGAACTAAGACTCGATTGAATCCAGTTAATCTGACATAGGGGCTAATC
>CBDUHU010000141.1:0-8085 GCA_965366725.1 uncultured Kangiellaceae bacterium | reverse complement strand
AAAGGTAGGACAGAATGTTCAAGTGATCGATGCGAAAGGGCAGTGGGTTACACCTGGAATAATTGATGTTCATTCACATCTTGGTGTTTATCCTTCACCTTCGCACGAATCAAATGAGGACGGTAATGAAATGACAGAACCGGTAACAGCTCAGGTTTGGGCTGAGCACGCGGTTTGGACACAGGATCCCGGGTTTGATTTAGCACGTGCTGGCGGGGTTACCTCATTATTAGTTTTACCTGGTTCCGGAAATTTGATTGGTGGTCGAGGAGTTACTTTAAAAAATGTGCCCTCAATATCCATGCAGGGAATGAAGTTTCCAAATGCGCCACACGCCCTAAAAATGGCTTGTGGTGAAAACCCAAAGAGGGTTTACGGTGGAAAAGAACGTGCACCAATGACTCGTATGGGAAATGTTGCCGGGTATCGAACTGCCTGGATTGAAGCGACAGCCTATATGGAAGAATGGGATAATTATTACCTGGCTGCGGAGGCTGGGGAGAAAACAGAAAAACCTGAGCGCGATCTTAAGTTAGAAACATTGTCTGAAGTATTGCGTGGTAATATCTTAGTACATAATCACTGTTATCGTGCCGAAGAAATGGTTGTGATGATTGATATTGCAAAAGAATTTGATTACCAGATTTCGACTTTTCATCATGCAGTTGAAGCTTACAAAATAGCAGATGTGTTAGCCGAGAATAATATTTGTGCGGCAATGTGGGCTGATTGGTGGGGATTTAAACATGAAGCTTTTGATTCGGTGAAAGAAAATGTCGCGATGGTAGATAAAGCGAAAGCCTGTGCAATTGTTCATTCTGATTCAGCCATTGGTATTCAACACCTTAATCAGGAGTCTGCCAAAGCAATGGCTGCTGGCAATAAACAAGGGCTTAGTCTCAAACCGGAAGATGCAATTCGTTGGATTACATTAAACCCGGCAAAGTCAATTGGGATAGATAAAAGTACTGGAAGTCTTGAGACAAATAAAATGGCTGATATTGTGATCTGGAATCAAAACCCATTTAGTGTGTATGCGAAGGCGCAAAAAGTATTTGTTGATGGCGCATTGGTGTTTGATATTAACCAACCAGACAGTCATTCTGTTGGAGATTTTGACCTGGGGATTACAGACCCTGAAGGGGAAAGACTATGAGGATGATTAAGAGCAGTACACTCAATTTAGGGATTTGTCTGTCACTGAGTTTGTTTAGTTCTATCGCGATGAGCGAGAGCTATTTAATTAAAAATGCCACACTTCATACGGCAACTGCAAAAGGGATGTTGAAAAATGCCGATATTTTGATTGAAAATGGGAAGATCAAAGATGTCGGACAAGATTTGTCAGCCAGCAAAGAAGCAACTGTTATTGACGGCAAAGGAAAACATGTTACCCCGGGATTGATTAACGCCAGTACTACCATGGGATTGGTTGAAATTAGTGCAGTGTCCAGCACGGTTGATTCAGCAACCACCAATCATAATATGGGAGCCGCTTTCAATATCGCTGCCGCAATCAACTTCCGCTCAACACTGGTTCCGCATAACCGAATCAATGGTTTAACTAGAGCGATTGTTTTACCACGCTCTTCTGAGTCTATTTTTGCCGGTCAGGGTGCGGCAATTGCGCTTCAGTCATCCATGCAGGGAATGCTGAATGAAAATATTGCACAAGTCGCTTTTTATGGGGATCAGGGAGCTGGTATTGCTGGTGGCTCACGAGCAGCGGCAATGAGAATACTTGAACAGGCATTAATCGATGCAAGGTATCTGCGTAGTCATGAGGCACGCTATCTACCTGGATTCAGATGGGAGTTTAGCCTTCCCGTTACAGACTTGAAAGCCTTGTATCCTGTACTGGAAAGAAAAACACCGTTGATAATTACTGCTAATCGTTCTGACGATATTTTACGCTTGATCAGCCTGGCAAAAAAGCATCGCTTTAATCTGGTTATATCGGGTGGCGGAGAAGCCTGGATGGTTGCTGAAGAATTGGCAGATGCAGGAGTGCCAGTTATAATGGATCCAATGCGTAATTTGCCTCAATTTGAATCCTTATCTGTGAGGCTTGATGGCGCAGCAAAATTATATCAGGCCGGAGTTACCCTGCTGTTTACCGGTGGCGGGACTCACAATGGATATCTGGTTCGTCAGTCAGCGGGCAATGCCGTTGCTTATGGTTTGCCTGCGGAAGCAGCGATCGAAGCGATGACAATTAATACTGCAGAAGTATTCTCAATCAAAGATTATGGACAACTCGAGGTAGGAATGGAGGCTGATCTTGTCATTTGGGATGGTGAGCCATTAGAACTAACATCAACACCAGATATGGTTTTGATTCAGGGTAAATCCCAACCGCTTGTGTCTCGTGCTACTCGTTTAAGGGATAGATATTGGGAGTTAGATCGAACTAACCGCTCAATCATCAGTCGCTAGTTTAAATAGCGACATATCAGGTTTTTAGGTTATTAGCGCTAGCCTGTCTCTGATGAAAAGTTTAGATATTGATTTTGTCGGCAGCTGTCGCTGATAAATATCACCACATAATTATAATTAAGGCTGACTCTATGAGTACGACTAAAAAACCCGCCAGTTTATTGGATGCATTAATTCCAATTATCGCAATCATTATCATGTTAGCGACATCCGTCTCTTTTTATGGTGCAGACTCGTCCTACGGGGCAAACCAGATAGTGCTGATTCTCGGAGCTGCAATAGCGACATTAATAGGATTTAAAAATGGCTTTAGCTGGAAAGAAATTGAAGCTGGAATTGTTAAAGGCATATCGACATCACTTGGAGCAATATTAATTCTGTTAATGGTGGGATCACTTATTGGTTCCTGGATTCTGGCGGGCACAGTTCCATCAATGATCTATTACGGATTGCAAGTGCTTAACCCAACCATATTTTATGCAGCCGCGTGTATTATCTGTGCCTTAGTTTCAATTAGTATCGGGAGTTCCTGGACTACAGCAGGCACGGTCGGGGTGGCTTTGATTGGGATTGCTACAGGGTTAGATATGTCGCTTGCAATTACCGCTGGAGCGGTCATTTCAGGCGCCTATTTTGGTGACAAAATGTCTCCTTTATCTGATACTACAAACTTGGCACCTGCAGTTGCCGGGACTGACCTATTTACTCATATCAGACATATGGCATGGACTACTGGCCCAAGTATTATCATTGCTACGATTATTTTTATTCTGATTGGTATTTTTCAGGATAGCAGTAACAGCCAGGTAAGTCTGGGAGAGACTGTTGCTTTACTTCAAACTCAATTTCAAATATCTCCATTGGCTTTAGTTCCATTATTTATTGTTTTATTTATGGCTTACCGTCGTTTTCCTGCTTTTCTAACACTGCTTGTTGGTGCTTTGGTCGGTGGTTTGTTTGCTGTTTTTTTACAGCCGTATGCGATTCAACGTTCTTCCGGAGAAAACCTGTATCAGTGCGAATTAGCGACTGAAGATAGTGGACTCCAGTGTCAGTTTAAAAAGTTGGTAGAAAAACAGAACGAAATTAATCTCAATGTTATATTGAGCGGTGAGAATAATGAGACTGTTGAATACACTCTTGTACAAAAGGAAATCAGTGATAACCAGCCTGTAAAGTTGGAATATCAAGGGAAAGATATCCATGTGCAGCTTACTGAACGATCTTTTGTAGCACAAAATATCGATGCTATCTGGCGGGCCCTGTTCGAAGGCTATAAATCTGATACCGGCGATGTTACGGTAGATGACCTACTGTCCCGTGGCGGTATGGGAAGTATGCTAAATACAATCTGGTTGATACTATGTGCTATGACCTTTGGTGCAGTATTAGAAACAATTGGATTATTGGAGCGCATAGTAAGATCTATTTTATCGCTAGCGAAAAGTACCGGTTCTTTAATTGCTTCGGTGATTGCAACTTGTATCGGAACCAATATTATTGCTGCTGACCAATATATTGCAATCGTGTTACCCGGAAGAATGTATCGCGCTGAATTTAAAAGGCGTCAGCTAGATCCAAAAAACCTTTCACGGGTTTTAGAAGACTCAGCTACCATTACTTCTCCGCTTATTCCGTGGAATACCTGTGGCGCCTACATGGCCGGTGCTCTTGGTGTACCTACATTAGTTTATCTGCCTTTTTGTTTCTTCAATATAGTTAACCCAATAATATCTGTCATTTACGGTATAACAAATTTTAAGATAGAACCTATAGCGAACAAAACAGAAGCCACCGATAAGCCTACGGAAAATATGATTTAAACAAGAGAACCGATGATGAAAAAGCTATATTCGATCAGGGGTAATTCCCAAAAGCTTGATGGTGGTGCCATGTTCGGCAATGCTCCTAAAGCAATGTGGGAAAATTGGGTAGAGGTTGATCAGGAAAATAGAATCGATTTAACTTGTAGAGCACTGTTGGTTAAAGAGGAAAATAGAAATATACTCCTCGAAGTGGGAGTTGGTGCCTTTTTTGATCCTAAGATGAAACATCGGTTTGGGATTGTTGAGTCACATCATGTTTTATTGGAATCCCTGGCTGAGTTGGGGTTAACTCATGAAGACATCGATATCGTGGTTCTCTCACATTTACACTTTGACCATATTGGTGGTCTTCTAAGTGAATGGAAAGAAGGTAAAGAAGCAGAGTTGTTATTCCCTAACGCAGCAATTCTAGTAGGGCGGGAGGCTTGGGATAGAGCACTTAATCCACACTTTCGTGATAGAGCTTCTTTTATTCCTCATTTAATGAGTTTATTAGAACAAAGAGATAACTTACATATTGTTGATAGTGACTGTCATCCATTATTAGGAAAAGAATATCGATTCCATTTAAGCCATGGTCATACTCCCGGAATGTTGTTAACTGAAATTGCTATGCCTGCAGGGCCTGTGATTTTTTGTGCCGACTTAATTCCTGGAGAACCGTGGGTTCATTTGCCAATAACCATGGGATATGACCGGTTTGCTGAAATGCTAATTGATGAAAAGCAATCACTTTTAACTGATTTATTAAATCGAAATGGTCGATTATTTTTTACTCACGATGCTAAAATTGCGGTTGGAAGACTCCAGAAAAATGAGAAAGGTAAGTTCTGTCTCAGTCAAACATCTGAAAATGTCGTTGAAATGACCGATTGATCTGCTTTTAACTAGTTGATTTTACTATGAGTTTAATAAAATCAAAAAAAAACAAAGGTATTGTGAACTTATTCGTGATGTCCCGGTCATAATTAACAGGAAATGTAACTCCCCTTTGTTAGTAGGTTGTTAGTTAGGCAATCGGATGTCATTTTTTGTTCCGCTCTGGCTTCCCCAGAACAGAGAGTTCGAGACAGAATCTCCGATAGAGTTTAAGCCACCAATTTGGTGGCTTTTTTTTGTCTCCAGTTTTTTGAATATTGTTAAGTTCACTCATTTTCACCACAAAATGGCGAGATTACCCAACCTGCAGTGTGATTTCGGTTAAATATAAGCATATTTTTATCTATTTAGCTCTAATTCTGCTGGCCTGGTAATTGCTGTATGTAAGCCAACAACAGGAATACAAATATTTAATTCAAGAGGATTTTCAATGAAACTATCTAAGAAACTGAGTGTAATTGGTTTGGTTGCGTTACAGGCTATGGTCGGATATTCGGTTAATGCAAAGAGCGCAGATTATGAAACAACTGAAAAGCTTAGCATTAATAGCGACGGAATTAACAAACTAGTGATTGATGCTGCGGCGGGCTACCTTGTTGTCAATGGTGACTCAGAATCAACCACAATTGAAGTGATAGGTCAGGTTCAAGCATTTGATGATAATTATCTCTTATCGCTTAAAAAAAAGGGGAGTTCGGTTATTCTAGTCGCTGATCCAAATCCCGACAATTATTCAAACTGGTTTGGTAAAGGTGCAAGAATTAACCTGACTGTTAAAATACCAAGAACAATGAACTTATCTATCGAAGATGGTTCTGGCAACATTGAACTGTATGATATAGATGGTCGGCTTTCAATCGATGACGGATCGGGTGGAATTGAAGGTGAAAAAATCACTGGTCCGGTAATAATCAACGACGGTTCAGGTGATATTACTCTTCAGCAGATTGAAGGTAAGGTCGAGATTGAAGATGGGTCTGGCTCTATTACTTTAGACACTGTTGGTGGCAAAGTGGATATTGACGATGGTTCAGGTCATTTGTCCTTAACCCAAATAAAAGGACATGTTGTGATCAATGACGGTTCTGGTGGTATTAATCTGGTTAATCTTGAAAATGGTGTAACGGTTGTTGAAGCGGGAAGCGGTTCATTATCGATGAAAAATGTTGGTGGTGAAATTGTTACTCAGTAAAATGTAACCTGAGTTTTTTATCGAGATATGTTCAAGTACTAAAAATACACGCTTTGGTTTTTGTAAACTAAAGCGTTTTAAAAGAAAAGTAAGTCAAATCTAAATTTTCCTACAAACTTCAATTTTAATGATTAAAATTGTCAATCTGGTTGTTTTTTGTCCGTTTTGCCGTTTTTTACTCAATATTTCTCTCAAAATGTCAGAATTTTAACAACGATTGTCCGAATTTTGCTAACCGGTGTGCATCATTTTTCGTTAAATTATCCGCCTGAGCACGCGGGCGAGGTTTGAATATTTTACCTGCAAGCATGATAAAGAGACGTTTAATCATCAGGGAGATGTTTTTAATAATGATTTCTTTCGCCAATCACTTCGGTGATAACTCCTCTTTTTCATTTTTTCTGCCTATCGCAGAGCCACTCAGTTTTACCAATCAGGAGCAGGTTCTAAAAGAGGTCAAAATTGATGTGAACTCCTGCTGGGTCAAAGTCAAAGAAGTGTTAAGTGCAGATATGAAAACCCATTACTCAACTGATAGAAAGAATGTTTTCTGGTTCAACATGAATGGTATTTCGGTTATCCGTAAGAAGAGTTAGTAGAGCGGTTGAAGTGGCTTTTTTCGGCGAGCCTGTCAGGCGGTTTACAGGACTAAATTAAACAGAAATAAAAAGGTAGATGATTGTGAATATAAAAAGTGGATTAGTATTAATGGTTTTATTGTTTTCCCCGCTGGCCAGTGCAGCAGGCACCTGGGTCAATGATAAGTCGGTGGTCAGAACGGAAGTCAGAGATGGTTCCAATATATCGGTTCTGCTTGATAGTACCGATGGATTGTGTGTTAGCGAGCGGGTTTTTTTCCATAAGCTCCATTACATCGATCAGGAAGGGGTCAATCAGAGTCTGAGCATATTGATGGCAGCAACAATGGCTAACAAGACTGTGTCGATATTGGTGGAAAAAGAGGCCAGTGGTAATTGTTATGGTCGGATCATTACTCTGTCGGGAAGTTAAAACAGGGTTTGTTTAAGGTTTTTAGCAGTTAGCGGCTGAATCTGTCCGAATATTATGAGTGATTGTCCGAATATTGATAACCGGTTGTGGGCAATCAAAGTAGCATATGGACGAGAGCCAGTTGAGTATTTGTCAGCTATCAGAAGCATCAATCAAAGAGCGCATTATGGAAACATTCAAAAGAATTTTACCAACCATTAGTGGTTTATTTATAGCGGTATTATTGTCAACGAACGTGTTTGCAGAGACAGTGGTATCGGGTGACTTTAATGGTGATGGTCATGAGGATGCTTTTAATCAGGCGTTGATTGCTTCTGATAGTTCGAGTTTAACCGCGCAAAGCGGTAGTGTGGTGAGCGGTTTTCATCAAAGCTGGAGTGGCGCTCATCCGGATATTGGCGCGATTGGTGACTGGAGTGAACAAAGCTATGGGGCCTATCGGGCGAATTTAAGTAGTGCGCCGGGTGATGAGTTATTGCTGCTGGGGCATGAGCAATTGTTGCTGCTGCATGGGGATATCATTACGCCAATTGTCTACAAGCCATCAGTGAGTAGTGCGATTATCAGTTGGGATAGTGCCGGGACTGCCAGTTATAGTGAGTTTAGTGTCGAAGGTAGCGCGTCAGATTATGCGGTGAGCTTTGGTAATGTGGATGGTGATGAGTTTGATGAAATCATGCTGACTCATCAGGATGGGGGGTTGAGTTATCTGCTGGATAATGATGGCAGTCTGCTGGAAAC
>CBDUHU010000140.1:0-8105 GCA_965366725.1 uncultured Kangiellaceae bacterium | reverse complement strand
CATGAAATTACGATAACTGATGAAATTTATTGAATTTAGCGTGATTGGTAATATTACCTTGTTCCCCGGAGCGTCGCTTTTAGAATAATAGCCAGATTAAATAACTCAGGTATCATTCGTTGAAAGCTATCAGAAATCTTAAACTAGTGTCGTTACTTCTAGTGTTATCAGCAACACTGGCAACAGCCAGAGATAATATAGAGCCGGAAGTCAATGCCTACAGAGTGGTTATAAATGATGTTAACTTAGCAAGAAAAATAGCCATTTCTTATCATCATGCCGTTCTGGAAGCGAATTACCAATCAAAATATCTTATTTTACAGCTCTCGGATAATGAGCTGTCTGAGTTAACTTCCCTTGGTTTAAAGGTGAGTAGTGATGAACAATGGAAACAACGCTTTCAGGATTTCAGGCAACGCATTCAAAAGTCGGTATTAAACCAGGAGTCGATTAACGGTGCCGATACTATTCCTGGTTTTGATTGTTATTCGACAGTTGAAGATACCTTGAAACAAGGTGCAGAGCTTGCGCAAAATTATCAGGAAATAGCCGAGTGGCTGGATATTGGAGATTCCTGGCAAAAAGTTAATGGTCAAGGTGGATATGATCTGATGGTTTTAAAAATAACCAACAAAGCAATTAACCAGGATAAGCCAAAACTATTTATCCATAGTTCAATGCATGCCCGCGAATATACACCTGCCGCATTAACCCTGGATTTTGCTAAATTATTACTGTCTGGTTATTTAACCAGCGCAGATATTCGTTGGATTGTTGATTATCACGAGGTGCATATACTTTTTCATATGAACCCGGATGGCAGAAAAGTTGCTGAAACGGGCGTTTCTCAGCGAAAAAATATGAACACTAATCATTGTCCAGGGCAGGGAGTCGGGGTTGATCTAAATCGAAATTTTGCCTATTTCTGGAATAGCACAACCAATGGTTCCAGTGGTAATGAGTGCCACGCAACTTACCGGGGAGTCAGTGCTGAATCTGAACCTGAAACACAGGCCGTTTCCAATTATATTCGGAGTCTGTTTGTCGATTCTCGGGGCCCGCTAGAAACTGATGCTGCGCCGGATGATACCACTGGTATTCATCTTGATATTCATAGTTATAGTCAGCTGGTGTTATGGCCTTATGGACATACAGAGTCAGTTTCACCCAATGACAGTGCATTTGTTGCACTCGGTAACAAGCTGGCCTGGTTTAATGACTATACTCCTCAGCAGAGTATTGGCCTTTATCCTACTGACGGCACCAGCGATGATGTTAGTTACGGTGAATTAGGAGTAGCCGCCTTTACTTTCGAGCTAGGTACTGACTTTTTTGAAGATTGTACGGTTTATCGTAAGTCGGTTAAACCAGATAATCTTCCGGCGCTCCTTTATGCAGCAAAAGCAGTCGCTGCGCCCTATAAACTGGCATTTGGGCCTGAAATCAGCGAAATCAGTTTAAATGGTTCATCATCAGGTGGCGTTTCAGTATCACGGGGGAGTTTGCTTGAATTAGAGGTTACCGCCAGTGCTGCGAGAAGCAAACTTCCGTCGGGCGGTAAGAGAATCAGTCGTGTTGAATATTCGATTGATACTCCAATCTGGATTGAGTCTGCTGTGATTAAAGAGCTAACAGAAAATGATGGGGATGTTTCATCACCAGTTGAGCAAATGAAGGCGACGCTGGATATTTCGACCCTACAAAATGGCCAGCACATATTGTTTGTTAGAGCATATGACGGAGAAGGTAATGTCGGAGTTCCAAGCGCTGCTTTTATTAATATCTCAGAAAATAACTCTCCCCATGTTGACTTTACTGTCCAATGTACTGAATTGCAGTGTAATTTTGACGCATCATCCAGTAGTGATTCAGATGGCACAATTGATCAATATGAATGGGATTTTCATGATGGTAATAACGCGGTTGGCAAAGTTGTTTCTCATTTATATGTCACTGCTGGAGATAAACAGGTTTCTTTGACGGTAACAGATAACACTGGTAACGATGCTGGCATGAGTAAATCTTTTTCTATTAATGCTCCGGTTGTTACATTACCAGTTGCAGATGTATCAAGTTCTGGCGGTGGTTTACTACTCTGGTTAAACGGATTGATTGGTCTATTGATTCTAATAAATTTCAGACAGAGCAAAGCTGTGAAGAAGGAGAAAGGGGGCTAAATAAATTATTTTAGCCCGAAAAAAATAGTCAGACTGGTATTTGAGTATATTCTCCCGGTTTCAGTGTGCCAATTTCCCACTGACCGATTGAAACCCTGATAAGCCTTAAGGTTGGAAAACCAACCGCTGCAGTCATCCTTCTGACCTGTCGGTTCTTTCCTTCCCTGATTGTCAGCTTGAGCCAGCTGGTGGGAATATTCTTCCTGAATCTTACTGGTGGCTCGCGCACCCAAAGGGTTGAGGTGAGTTCATTGTTGAGTCGCTCAGCCTTTGCCGGCTTGGTCATACCATCTTTGAGTTTAACTCCACGCGCAAGTTGTTCAATAGCCTGCGGCGAAATTTCACCTTCAACTTGTACCCAATAGGTTTTTTCCAGTTTAAAATTGGGGTGACTGATTCTATGTTGTAAGGCACCATCATTAGTTAATAATAATAACCCTTCGGAATCCTTGTCTAACCTGCCCGCAGGGTAGATGGACTTAATATCAACAAAGTCGGATAAAGTGCTATCTTGCGCCTCACCAGTAAACTGACAAAGAGTGTTAAATGGCTTATTAAAGGCAACCAGAACAGGTTTAGAGTGGCTTTTATTTGATGGTTTTAGTCGACTGTTATTGCGCATGATGCTTCAAATTGGTTGGTTTGTTAGAATTTTAATCTAAAGTCTAGTTGTTTTGTAGCTTGAAATGGTGCCAGATCAAGGACAGATTCAATTTTTATAAACCGGGCTATGAATCATACGCCCGCTTAGCGTATAATTCGCGCAATTAAAACTGAGTTGAATGCTAGTGGTTTTATTAATCTAAGTCTATATGAACTAGCCAGCTATTTTTCAGGTTGTCACTGAAAATAGTAAACTGGGAAATGTTAGTTATGTCTTGGATGAAATTGATGTATCCAAAAGCTATTCCAACCTACGGTTAAGAAATTTACATTCGTTGATTCGATCACATTAGGAAATCAAATGACAACTTCAAAGATTATTTATACCAAAACTGATGAAGCTCCGGCACTTGCCACATTCTCTTTGTTACCCATCATTCAAGCTTTCACTGGCGCTGCCGGTGTTGCGGTAGAGACAAGTGATATTTCTCTTTCAGGTCGAATCATTGCTAACTTCCCGGAGTTTTTAAAAGAGGAACAGCGTATAACCGATGCCTTAGCTGAGCTTGGACAACTAGCGTTAAAGCCGGAAGCTAACATTATCAAGTTACCGAATATTAGTGCTTCTGTTCCTCAGTTAAAAGAAACCATCAAGGAACTACAACTTAAAGGATATAAGCTTCCAGACTATCCTGAAGAGCCTGAAAACGAGCAGCAGTCTGATATTAAAGCTCGTTATGATCGAATTAAGGGGAGTGCGGTTAATCCGGTGCTAAGAGAAGGAAACTCTGATCGTCGAGCGCCTGCCGCAGTTAAAAATTATGTCCGTAAAAATCCTCATTCTATGGGTGAATGGAGTGCCGATTCAAACTCACACGTAGCCAGTATGTCTGGTAGTGATTTCTTTGGTAGTGAAAAGTCGGTCACTTTAAACGAAGCTTCTGATGTCAGAATTGAATTAATTGATAACACCGGGAGTACTCGCATTTTGAAAGAGTCAACTCCGTTATTGGCTGGTGAGATAATTGACGCGTCTGTTATTAATAAAAATGCTCTGAGAACATTTATTGAGGCTGAAATTGAAAATGCTAAAAATGACAATGTACTCTTCTCTCTGCATTTAAAAGCCACCATGATGAAAGTTTCTGATCCAATTATATTTGGTCATGTTGTCTCTGTATTCTATCAAGATGTATTTGATAAACATGGTGAGTTATTTGATGAAATAGGTGTTGATGTTAACAATGGCATTGGTGATGTTTATAGTAAAATCAAAGTATTACCAGAAGATAAGCAAACGGAAATTAAAGCAGATATTGAAGCTGTATATGCCAAGCGTCCAGATTTGGCGATGGTGGATTCAGATCGTGGAATTACAAATTTACACGTACCTTCAGATGTCATTGTTGACGCTTCGATGCCTGCGATGATTAGAGCTTCAGGTCAAATGTGGAATAAAGATGGTAAACAGCAAGATACAAAAGCGATTATTCCGGACCGTTGCTATGCTGGAATTTATCAGGCGACAATTGATTTTTGTAAACAAAATGGTGCATTTGATCCAACCACAATGGGTAGTGTACCGAATGTTGGCTTGATGGCACAAAAAGCAGAAGAATATGGTTCTCACGATAAAACATTTGAAATTCCTGCTAATGGTAGTATTCGAGTTGTTGACCAGGACGATAATGTATTAATTGAACACCAGGTAGAAGAAGGTGACATTTGGCGGATGTGCCAGGTAAAAGATGCGCCTGTGCAGGATTGGGTTAAACTAGCAGTTAATCGTGCTCGATTAACAGGAACACCAGCTGTTTTCTGGTTAGATAAAAATCGTTCACATGATGCTCAGATCATTGCAAAAGTTAACCAATATTTACCCCAACATAATACTGAAGGCTTGGAACTACATATCATGTCTCCTGTGGAGGCGATTGGTTTTTCATTAGAAAGAATAAAAAATGGAGAAGATACAATCTCTGTAACTGGTAATGTGCTAAGAGATTATCTAACAGATTTATTTCCAATTTTAGAGTTAGGTACCAGTGCAAAAATGTTATCGATAGTACCACTAATGAATGGTGGCGGTTTATTCGAAACTGGCGCTGGCGGATCTGCACCAAAACATGTTCAACAGTTTGAAAAAGAAAATCACTTACGCTGGGATTCTCTTGGAGAGTTTCTTGCGTTGGCTGCTTCTCTGGAACATCTTGCTAACACAACAGGTAATAACAAAGCTCAAATACTAGCCGATGCACTGGACAATGCGACAGGTGTTTTTCTTGATAATAATAAATCACCCTCACGTAAAGTTGGTGAATTAGATAATCGTGGAAGCCATTTTTATCTTGCACTATATTGGGCACAGTCTTTGGCCGCACAGGAAAAAGATCTTGAGTTACAGGCATACTTTAAGCCACTGGCCAAGGTACTGACTGAAAACGAAGCACAGATTGTGGATGAACTTAATAAAGTTCAAGGCGAAAAGGTTAATGTAGACGGTTACTATTTCACTGATTCAGAGCTTACAGCTAAAGCAATGAGACCAAGTAATACCTTAAACAGCTCAATTGCCAGTATTTCTTAGTTTGCAACAAGCTACCGAGTAAAGTGATTGCTTTACTCGGTTTCTTAGAGAATAGTGGGGTTAATAATTGCAAGCCACAAAGGTAAAAGCAGCGCTCACCAAGGTGGTTTATTATTATTTTATTCGTTATTTATCTCTTTGTGAGAACCTGAAGCCACTGGTGAGATGTCTTGTGCATGAAGTCCTTTGGGACCTTCGCTTGTTTCATAGGTCACTTCCTGCCCGGCTTTAAGACTTCTATATCCTTCCATTCCTATCGTAGAATAGTGTGCAAAAATGTCTTCTCCACCGTTATCAGGACGAATAAAACCATAACCTTTTGCGTTATTGAACCATTTTACAGTACCTGTGGCCATTTTCTACTCCTCTTATCTTCCCTTCCCATTGACTAATATAACTAGTGTAAAATCGATTTTAACCAGTGTTGGGTAATCTTTATTCAACAAAATCGAATACTAGTATAAATTTTGAACCGTAAAGCGCTAAAACGAGCGCTGTCAATGAATCTCACATTATGGCTAAAAAGTCAATGCTTATAACCATCTATTATATCCGCAAAATTATTAGTGTAATTTACTCTTGAAAAACTACTAGCAGCCCCCCATTAATCTCACTTAGAATATAAAATATGCAAATTAGCAATCATTGACTAGAATTAAATTATGAGCGACAAGAAAATTCGCGAGCAAGAGCACGGGGTTGCCGTTGCTGAATCTAAACCGGAAACAAAGCAACCTAAGATGTATCGTGTTTTGCTGATGAATGACGACTATACACCTATGGATTTTGTTGTTCATGTGCTCAAACGCTTTTTTTATAAAAGCTCCGAGCAGGCGACAAAAGTAATGTTACAAGTGCATTACGAGGGGCAGGGTACCGCTGGGATTTATACAGCGGAGATTGCTGAAACTAAGGTAGCTCAGGTGAATGACCATTCTAGAGCCCATGATCATCCACTGATGTGTACGATGGAGGAGACTGAATAAAATGGCGGGCAAAGACGATTATATTTGGATAAATTTAAGATTTTGAGCTTTATGGAATTAATTTTGGTTACAGATGGTCTGAATTAGTAGCATAAAGATCGAGTCACAAATGAAGGTGTACTGAATATGTTAAGTAAAGATTTAGAATTGACCCTTAACCTGGCATTTACCGATGCTCGAGAGAAACGTCACGAATACATGACTGTGGAGCATTTATTGCTCGCGTTGCTGGATAACGCTGGTGCAGTCAGTGTCTTGCGCGCTTGTGGTGCAGATGTAGAGATGTTGCACCGACAACTCATTAATTTTATTGAAGAAACCAGCCATATTTTGCCCGAAGAAGTCGGCGATGTTGAGACACAACCGACGCTTGGATTTCAAAGAGTGCTGCAAAGAGCAGTCTTTCATGTCCAGTCTTCTGGTAAAAAAGAAGTCACAGGGGCTAATATACTGGTTGCTATATTTAGCGAACAAGAAAGCCAGGCTGTGTACTTTCTTCAGCAGCAGGATGTTTCCCGTCTTGATATTGTTAATTATATTTCCCATGGTATTTCAAAAATACCGGGAGAAGAAGGTGCGGCTGACAGTATTGAATTTGAGGCACCAGATCAAGATAAAAGTCAGAAACAACCAACTGCACTCGAAGCTTATACCTTCGATTTAAACCAGATGGCGAAAGATGGAAAAATTGATCCGCTTATCGGCCGTGACCTGGAACTTGAGCGTACCATTCAGATATTGTCCAGACGACGCAAGAATAATCCTTTATTTGTTGGCGAGGCAGGCGTTGGGAAAACCGCAATAGCTGAAGGGTTGGCTAAAAGAATTGTTGAAAATGAAGTTCCAACGGTTATTCAGGATTGTCAAATATATTCACTCGATCTGGGGGCTTTGCTAGCAGGTACCAAATACCGAGGCGATTTTGAAAAACGTCTCAAAGCGGTGTTAGCGGAGTTAAACAGTAAAGAGCAGGCTGTATTATTCATTGATGAGATCCATACGATTATTGGTGCAGGCTCTGCGTCCGGTGGAGTTATGGATGCCTCCAATCTGATTAAGCCCATGTTGGCAAATGGAGAACTTAAATGTATGGGATCAACAACGTTTCAGGAATACCGAGGTATTTTTGAGAAAGATCGGGCCCTTGCAAGACGTTTTCAAAAGGTTGATATTGACGAGCCGAGTGTGATTGATACCGTTGACATCCTGAAAGGGCTGCGCTCACGTTATGAAGAACATCACAGCGTAAATTATAGTGACGCTGCGCTGCATTCCGCTGCTGAACTATCGGCACGCTATATTAATGACCGTCATTTACCAGATAAAGCGATTGATGTCATGGACGAAGCAGGGGCTAATCGTCAGTTACAGGATGAGGAAAATAGAGACTCCAGAATTTCGGTTCAGGATATTGAAAATGTAATTGCTAAAATGGCAAAAATACCGGCAAAAACAGTTTCTACAAGTGATATCAAGTCTCTTAAACGTTTAGATAGAAACCTTAAGTTAGTGGTTTTCGGACAAGATCCTGCTATTGAGACATTGACTAATGCTATTAAGCTTTCACGCTCAGGTCTTGGTATTGAAGACAAGCCGATTGGTAGCTTCTTATTTGCTGGTCCAACTGGTGTAGGTAAAACCGAAGTGACTAAACAGTTAGCCCAAATAATGGGTATTGAGTTTATTCGCTTCGATATGTCTGAATATATGGAGGCTCATACAGTTTCTCGTTTAATCGGTGCTCCTCCTGGC
>CBDUHU010000139.1:0-8227 GCA_965366725.1 uncultured Kangiellaceae bacterium | reverse complement strand
ACGCAAAGAGAGTTACACTTAAATATAACTGGTGTTATTCAAATTGAAATTCTAAAAGCATTGCTATTAGAACGTTACCAGTTAACTGTTGATTTTTGCCAGCCTTCGGTTATTTACAAAGAAACCCCGGCTGCGATCGGCTATGGGTTTGAGCGTTATTGGATGCCAAAGCCATGTTGGGCAATATTAAAACTCAAAATAGAGCCGGGTGAACTGGGAAGTGGTGTAGTTTACGAATCCAGGTTAGGAGTAAATCATGTTGCTGCGAAGTATCAAAATGAAATAGAAGCAACAATACCCGATGCATTGCGCCAGGGAATTAAAGGGTGGCAGGTAACTGATTTGAAAATAACCCTGGTAGAAGGCGAAGAACATAATATTCACACACGTCCCGGCGATTTTATTATTGCAACCCCAATGGCGTTGTTAAATGGTCTTTCGCAGACAGATACCACATTATTGGAGCCAATGCTTGAATTTAGTCTTACTGCCGGTGTTGAACATTTAGGTGCGATTACCAGTGATATTACCAAGTTGCGAGGCATTTTTGAAAGCCCTGAATTTAGTGATGAAAAGTTTACTCTTAAAGGAAAGTATCCAGCAGCAACCTCAATGGAATATCCTATCACACTGGCTTCTCGAACCGCTGGAAAAGGGATACTATCAACCAACTTATGTGGTTATGAGCCTTGTGAGTTAAAACATGGTCAAACAACTGCATACCGTGGCATTAGCCCTTTAGACAGGGACAAGTGGATTCTTCAGGCACGGGGTGCATTAAATGGGTAACCTACATTTTTGTTTATAATGGAGAGATAATTTTGAACATTCAATTAACGGCTAATGAGGTGAGAGTTATTGGTTGCCTTATCGAAAAATCTCTAACAACTCCCGATCAATATCCGCTCTCAATCAATAGTCTGACAAATGCCTGCAATCAGAAAAGTAACCGTGATCCTGTGGTTGCTTACTCTGAAATAGAGGTCCAGAGTGTTGTTGACCAGTTAATGGAAAAGCGCTTGATCATTAGACAGGCTGGTGTAACCAGTCGAGTAGAAAAATACCAGCATCGGTTCTGCAATACCGAATTTGGTGATTTAAGACTATCGGCACAACAATTGGGAATTATCTGCGTACTTTTTTTGCGTGGTCCGCAAACTCCCGGTGAACTAAGAAGCCGAACTAATCGCTTATGCGATTTTACCAATGTTGCGGAGGTTGAATCGACCTTGGAGAGTATGATTGAAACTGATAGCGCACCTTATGTAGTTAAGTTAGCACGAGAACCCGGCCGCAGAGAGTCGCGCTATGACCACTGTTTTTCGTTTCCAGAAAAAGATGCGGAACAGCAAGCTTTACCAGATGAAGTTAGTTCTTTAGAGTTGCCAGGCAATGAGCAACTAACTGTTGCTAGCAATAAACGGTTAGAAACACTTGAAGAGCAAGTCGAACTAATGCAGATGGAAATTGACGAACTACGTGAACAACTAAGTCAGTTACTCAATTAAGTATTTAACGCCACCAAGATGTGGTCTTCCATATTGATGAAAGAGAGGGATTATGCCAATTTTAGCAGATAGAATGAGCCGCGCTAAACCAAGCGCGATTATGATGATAGCCGATAAGGCTAAACAGCTGAAATCTGAAGGTAGAGATATTATTAGTTTTTCAGTGGGAGTACCCAATTTTCTGCCTGCTAAGCATGTTTACCAGGCAGCTGAACAGGCATTATCTCATGATTCTGGACAATATCTTCCCGGGAGAGGCGAAGATATACTGATAGAAGCCTATCTTAAACGCTTGCAGGAAAATGGTTTTACTGGTTACAAAAAAGAAAATATAGCGTCGGGGATCGGCGCCAAGCACATTCTATTTTCTTTGCTCTATGCACTTTTAAATGAAGGGGATGAATTATTGATCCCAACACCTTTTTGGACAACCTATCGTGATATTGCTGATCTGGTTGGTGCAAAATCAGTATTTATGCCTTGTTCTTCTAAACAGAACTATAAACTAACACCACAACAACTGGAATCAGCAATTACTCCGCAAAGTAAAGTTCTGTTATTTAATAATCCGTCAAACCCGACTGGAATGGTCTATTCTGAAGATGAAGTCAGGGCGCTTGGTGATGTATTGGAGAAACATGATCTCTGGATTATTTCTGACGATATATATAACAGGATGATATTTGATGGGATTGGTTTTCATCATCTTCTAAAAACTAATCCCGGACTCAAAGATCGAGTTATTATGATTGATTCTATCTCTAAGTCTTATGGAATGCCCGGGTGGCGAGTAGGCATGATGGCGGCTCCAACTCAAATTGCAACTGCGGTGGTCACTCTTAACAGCAATTCCATCACCAATATTCCCGGCGTTGTTAGTGCCGCTGCTTCTGCTGCAATCGCTGGCTCCCAAACCTTTGCTGATAATATGTGCGAAGAGTTTTCACAAAAACGCGATGAAGTCATGTTAACGATGTCGCAAATTACTTCGGTTAGTTGCCCTAGGCCGCAAGGAGCATTTTATGCCTTTCCTGATATTTCTGCGATTTTTGGTTCCAGCTATAACGGTAAGACAATTACTGATGATATAACATTCTGCGAATTATTACTTGAAGCAGAAGGGGTTGCTGTTGTACCGGGTAGTGCGTTTGGAGAACCTCGATCCATCCGTATTTCTTATGCCTGTAAACCTACTGAACTTACTGAGGGATTAACCCGGTTTAAGCGCTTTTTTGAACAGATAGCTTAATAAGCTTGAATTTAAAATAAGTCAATTCAGAACCGTTATTTTTTCATATTGAATTGGTTTTTCTGTCTTAAGTTCTGGCTGTTTAATATCCGGGTGGTTCAAGCTACAAACTGGATGTTTCAGCCCATTCGGAGAGGTGGCGACGGGTTGTAAATACCTGCTGCTTTTGGCTAAAAGGATCGATAAAGGATAGTTGTTTGGCCAATAACTGGAGAGGGCGTTTAAAGTCTGGCGCTTTCTCTGGTTGTAATTCAGGGTAGAAACGGTCGTATAATATTGGCATATTAATTTTTGACATATGTAAGCGCAATTGGTGAGTTTTTCCGGTATGTGGCGATAATTCAAACAGACCTCTTTGATTTGATTTTTTAATTAATTGAATTGTCGAGCGTGCATTTATATCACCCTCTACTTCGCGCATGATAAATGACGGTTTGCTTTTTGTCAGACGATTGTTTATCTGCCATCTGGTTAGTGAACCTTCTTGTTGGCATTCTGTCGATAAGTCAGCTACGGCATGGTAAAGCTTGTTGATTTTACGCTCTGAAAAAAGCTGATAATATTGATGGCGGCTTTTTGGGTTAATGGAAAACATGACCAGACCTGCGGTTTCCCGATCTAAGCGGTGAACAGGGACAATTGAGTTAACATCCAGCTCTTCTCTCAACCGTTCTAATAAACACTCTCTGACATATTGGCCACCAGGGGTAACCTGCAGAAAATGAGGTTTACAGGCAATTACAATATGTTGGTCACGGTAAACCAACTGGTGTTTAAAAGGTACTTTGAGTTCGTCGGTAACTTCTCGATAATAGCAAAGTCGGCGATTGGGAATAAATTGGGTGTGAATATCAACTGCATCGCCGTTATCCCAATGAAGTTTGCCATTTTCCATTCTCTCCCTCCAGATTTTTTCTCCAATCAGGGGGAAGTGCTCAACAAGAAATGAGAGAAGATCATTTTTACCATTATTATTATTGGGAAGTGTTATTTTTGAAGGACGCCTGGCAATTGCCATTTGATTAACTCTCAGTGATTATCGGTGCTGCTAGATGTTAGCATAACTGGCTGCGGGATAAACCTGTATTGGTAATAGGACAGCCTAATCTAGCAATAGTCGTTCATATGTTTGTAGTTCTATTTTGCCAATTGTTTTGAACGATTAATTTCATGATTTTTCAATTTTAGATATCAACATTATTATTAATTTTGATTTAAGAGTGAAGAGTCAAGTGATTTAAACTTCAGTCTAAGTTAAAATAGTCAGCTTAATTCATTCGACTAATGGCCTGTTTTTAATGACTTTGATACCACATATTACCCGAGAAACCAATGCTGAACCGGATGCCGCTGTTATCTGGTTACATGGATTGGGGGCTAATGGTGAAGATTTTGAAGCAATAGTCCCCGAGCTATCTTTACCTGCTGATGCTTCAATTCGTTTTATTTTTCCTCATGCCCCGATGATTCCTGTCACCATCAACAATGGATATGTTATGCCTGCATGGTACGATATTCTGGATATGAGCATAGATCGGAAGGTTGATGAGAAGCAATTGAGGGAATCCGCATTGGCAATTACCGCGCTGATAGAACAACAAGTTCGCCTTGGTATCCCTTACCATCGAATTATTCTCGCGGGGTTTTCTCAGGGCGGAGCCGTTGCAATTGAAACAGCACTAAGTTTTCCTGAAAAGTTAGGCGGATTGTTAGCCATGTCAACTTACTTTGCAACTAAAAACTCAATACATTTGAGTGTTCCTAACCAGAAGCTACCGGTGGCGGTTCAACATGGCGATTTTGATCCTGTGGTTCCTGTTACTCTTGGTGAAAGTACCTTTGATTTATTAGTCAGTAAAGATTATCCGGTAACATTTACACGCTACCCGATGGAACATGCTGTTTGTCCTCAACAAATTGAAGACATCAGTTTATGGTTTATTAAGGTTTTGGCGCTGTAGACTGATATTTTGAAAATAGAAGTTAATAAAGGATTTGTACTTTCTCGAAATAGCTATGATAACAGGGGACATTGTGAAATACACCTTTGGGTAATTACTCATGATGGCCCGGTGAAGTTGATCATAAAAGGGGAAGATGCTGTATTTTTTATTGAGCAGGAAAATCTGGATTTAGCGCTGGATAAGTTAGCTGTCATCAATGACAAATACACTTATAAACCTGTTCCGCTCAAAACTTTTGAACAAAAAGAAGTCATTGCGTTTTATTTTGACAGTTTGCGCAGCTTTTTTCGTACAAGAGATTTGTTAAATAATAGTGGTATTGTCTGTTATGAAACCGGGATAAGGTTAGAAGAAAGATTTCTGATGGAGAGGTTTGTTTACGGAAGTCTTGAGTTTATAGGGGACCACATTAAGCAAAATCAGTTCCCTGAATACCGCAATGTTAGAATAAAACCTTCCGATTATACGCCTCAATTGAAGGTTATTTCACTAGATATAGAATGTGCCGAAGATGGTGAACTATTTAGCATCGGTTTGTATGCAGAAGTCGAAAAACAACAATATAAAAAAGTAATTATGATCGCCGGAAGTAGTGATGCTGCCAATAAGGCTGCGGAAAGATATTCAGTGCGAGAGGATTCATCTTATATTGAGTGGGTGAGTTGCGAAGAGCAACTATTGCTAAAGCTAGAAACGGTAATACAACAATTTGACCCGGATATTTTTATTGGCTGGAATATCATTAACTTTGATTTCCGGCTATTAGTTCAGCGAGCGCGGCATTATGACATTCAGCTAAAGCTCGGACGAAATAACTCTGTAGTAAGATGGCGAGATAGTCGCCATGATATCAATCAGGGATTTATTTCAATGGACGGCAGAGTAGTGATTGACGGAATTGCTGCTTTGAAAGCAGAATCTTACAGTTTTCCCAGCTTTTCTCTGGAAGCAATAGCACAACATTTTCTTGGAACTGGAAAGTTAACTGATAATGTTGAAGATCGATTACAATCAATTGTTAGTGATTTTAAGAATAATAAAACTCGACTAGCTGCCTATAATCTTCAAGACTGTATTCTGGTATGGGATATTTTTAAGAAAACAAGACTGCTTGATTTCCTTATTTTCAGAAGTCAATTAACCGGGCTTGAGCTTGATAGGGCTGGCGGCTCTGTTGCGGCATTTACCAACCTTTATTTGCCTAAACTTCACCGCAATGGATATATTTCTCCAAACTTACCGTTGGATGGTGGGCTTGCCAGTCCAGGTGGCTATGTAATGAACTCAACACCTGGCCTCTATAAAAATGTTCTTGTGCTTGACTTTAAGAGTTTGTATCCATCAATAATAAAAACCTTCAAAGTTGATCCTCTTGGATTGGTTGAAGGACTGAAAGGAACGGATAATCCAATTCCTGGCTTTAGAGGGGCTTTTTTTTCCCGCGAACAACATTTATTACCGGATATCATTACGGAGTTATGGGAACAGAGAGAACAGGCTAAACGGGAAAACGACCAACCTCGTTCACAAGCAATCAAGATTTTAATGAATTCATTTTATGGTGTTCTGGGATCAGGAGGGTGTCCTTTTTATGATACCAGGCTTGCCAGTTCAATTACTTTACGTGGCCATGAAATAATGCAACAAACTGCTCGCTGGATCGAGGCAGAGGGGGTAAAGGTTATCTACGGTGATACCGATTCAACTTTTGTATTGCTGGATGAGAGCCTTTCAGATGAACAAGCAAACCTGTTTGGTGAAGAACTCACGGAAAAAATAAATACACTTTGGAAACAAACTTTGCAGGAAAAATATTCGATCGAGTGTTACCTGGATCTGGAATTCGAATCACATTTTTCAAAGTTTCTTATGCCAACAATCAGAGGTTCTGAGTTAGGTAGTAAAAAGCGATATGCGGGAATTTTGAAAAAAGGTGATAAGGAAGAACTGATTTTTAAAGGATTGGAAAATGTTCGAACTGATTGGACCGAGCTAGCCAAAAAATTCCAGAAAACGCTCTATCAAATGATATTTGATAACCAGGATCCAAGCTTGCTGATAAAACAGCTTATCAAGGATACACAACTGGGAAACAATGATAAAGAATTAGTTTATCGTAAGCGTTTAAGGCGTCCTTTGAGTAGTTACGTGAAAAACATTCCTCCTCATGTAAAGGCTGCGCGGATTGCCGATAATTTTAATCAGGAAAATGGGAAAAAATTAAAGTATCAAAATAAAGGCTGGATTTCATATTTGATCACAATCAACGGGCCACAACCGTTGGAAGTATTATCGGCTCCAATTGATTATCAACATTATATTGACAAGCAGATAAAACCGGTTGCTGAAGCAATTCTACCTTTTGTCGGTTTGTCATTTGAAACCATGACCAGTAATCAGTTGGGGCTTTTTAATTGAGCTAATTTATCGGCTAAGGTATAGTTTGTTTTCCTGATGATCAATTCGAAATTGATACTGACCAAGAAAATCCATTCCTAATAAACCATGAACCACTTTGTCATCAGCCAGGTTAGTTGCAATGATAAAAGTATCGTGCATTTTGAATTCTGATACAGCTAGTTCCTTTATTTGATATATTCTAGCATTTCCCACACCGTTGGCGGTTCTAACATATCGATGCATATCCAGATCAATAATCTGATCTGACATTCGCCTCATGGAGTGCATTGTTCTATTGGAAACGGTGGTTCGACTTGCGCCGGTATCTAACAATAATTTTAGTGCAATTTCTCCATTGATATTTACATCGACCAGAAAATGGTTGCCATGTTTTTGTAAAGGAATACCGTGCCTGGCCTCATCTGGAGAGTCCTGGTTTTCTTTAAGTTTCATTTTCATACTGTCGATAGCTAGCTGATTATCCCGTTCTTCCGGTATCGAGTCGATATAGCCCTCAGCAAGATCATAATCACCCATTAATAGATGATGCTTAAAGAGCGCACGAATAACCGGTAAGTATCCAGGTTGCTTTTCATGAGCAAAGTTCATAATAGTGGAAAATTTGCGTTCACTGATAAAGTCGATTTCAGAGAAAAATTGACGTTGTATATACTTGAGTAAGGCATTAATTTCACCTTGAATTGTATCCGATTCATTGACATTGTCTGCACTATCCATAGCAACATAGAGTGCTTCCAGCGCGACAATAAAGTTCTGTTCAAAAAATACATTGGCTTTTGCATTTAATCGATTGAGAGAAGCTGTTGTCAGTGATAATGAATTAGTTGCAAGGTAATTGTCAAAATCTTGCAGAGAGCGCCAGTGCTCCAGCATAGTAAGATCATGCGGCAGGATATTTCTACTTCTGATTAGTTTTTGAATCACAGAATCAACAAATTCTGATGATTGATCATTGGTATAACAGGTTTTAACCGGTGAGGATAGTTGGCTATCTGCGGAAGGGTCTGAAATATTTCTATCTTCAAAGTTCGATGGGTACAGATTTACAGAGTCAGATAGCTCGGCGCATTGTTGCAAAATATGGG
>CBDUHU010000138.1:0-8234 GCA_965366725.1 uncultured Kangiellaceae bacterium | reverse complement strand
TGCCTGGCTGCTCGGGAATTGAATTAACCCGTGTTATTCGTCAAATGCCAAGATACGCACATTTGCCAATCATTTTTTTGTCAGCCGAAGAAAATGCCAGAAAACAAAGTCAGGCGCTCTTATCTGGAGGAACTTCGTTTATAGTTAAACCGGTTCAAAAAGAACAATTGATGTTTCTAGCTGAGCTTTATGCGCGACGTAATCGAGTGCTCAGCCCTCAAATTGCAATTAACCCTGATACTGGCTTTGCTTTTAGTGCTCAATTCAAGCAGCAAATTTCAATAGAAGCTTCGCGTATGACCCGTAATGATGGAAATGCCGCTTTGGCAATTATTCAACTGGACAGTGTTGAAAACTTCATATCAAACGCTAATTTCTCGGTGATTAATGTCGCAATTCAACATTTAGCATTGTTATTAAAAAAGCGACTACGCAAAACTGATATCATTGGTCATCTGGAAACCGGACAACTCGGTGTGATCCTGAATACAGGAAAAAAGAAAGACTGGCTCTCAATTATGGATGAAATCAGACAACAGTTTGCTGAATTGCCTTTTCATCTGCAGCACCAGGATAATCCGATGACTATAAGTGTTGGGATGTCAGCTCTGTCAACTAATTCTGATGCACATAACTGGTTTGAATCATCTTCAGTTAACCTGAATAAGGCAAATGAATTGGGTGGTGATAGAATTCAACCATGCGAATTTTTGAGCTAAAGCTTGTTTGAAATAACTTTAAGCATCAACTTATTTAATGAGCTGTATAGCTGGTTTAGAAGATAATTAAGAATGAATGTAAAGATACTGTCCTTTAAGGTTTGTATGACCACTGTTAACAGTATGGATACCGCTCGTCATATTGCCCGTCATCTTTTGCAACAAAAACTGGTAGCCTGCGTCAATATCAGCAGCCAGGTAAACTCCCTCTATCAATGGGAAGGTAATATTGTTGAAGATAGTGAATACATATTGCTTATGAAAACCGATATGCAGCATTTAGGCGAACTGGAATCAAAGCTTCTGGAGCTTCATCCTTACGACGTTCCGGAGTTTATTATCATTGATATTGAAAATGGGTCTACCGATTACTTAGATTGGATTACTTCTGTCTTAACTTAATAAACAAAAAAGATTTGAAAATGATTTTAAAAATTTCTCGTTACATCACAATTTTCGCACTGTTAAGCCTTGTTGCCCTGATAGTTAATGTTAATGCGCAGGAGGAAGACTTTTCAAAGCTCTTTGCGACACAGACAGAATTTTTGAAGGTTGATGAAGCATTTAAGTTATCAACTGAAATAGTTGATGATGAAATTATTGTAAAGTTTGAAATTGCTGATGAATACTATATGTATCGAAGTCGATTTTATTTTTCAGCAGAAGGTGCCAATCTGGGGGAAGCATATATTCCTGCCGGTAAGAAAAAAGTTGACGAATACCTCGGTGATGTAGAAGTCTACTATCATAATCTGGAAATTAGTGTTCCTTATGTTGCCCAGCAACGAGAGTTTACCTTTATTGTTGAATATCAGGGCTGTGCTGAAGCTGGCCTTTGTTATCCTCCGGAAGAAAAAAGTATTCAGCTTTTTGTTGATAAGGTAGAGGGCGCTCTTTCTGAAGGGAATATATCTTCTGAGGCTGTGGTCGATTCAGCTTCGACTGCGACTAGTTCAACTGAAGAATTTGTGCCAGAACAGGAAAAAGTGGTTAATTTTCTTAGCGATAAAAGTTTATTGCAGATCATCATTTATTTTGTCGGTTTAGGGATTTTGCTGGCATTTACGCCCTGTGTGTTGCCGATGGTGCCAATTCTTTCCAGCATTATTGTTGGTCAGGGAAATAACGTGAGTAGTGGCAAAGCGTTTGGTTTATCGTTAGCTTATACACAAGCAATGGCTATACCTTATACTGCTCTGGGAGTCGCGGCTGCAGCGTTAGGTGGGTCCTTAACTAACACATTGCAAGAGCCTATTTTTATCGCAATTGCTGCAGCAATATTTGTTTTGTTATCTCTTTCAATGTTTGGATTCTATGAGTTACAACTTCCACAGAGATTACAAAACAGATTGAACATGGTTTCTAATAATCAACAAAGTGGTTCTTATCTGGGAGCTGGGGTGATGGGAGCGATTTCAGCACTTGTGGTTTCACCTTGCGTGACTGTACCGCTAGCTGGCGTTTTAATTTATATTGCACAAACCGGTGATCTGGTTGTCGGTGGCGTTGCGCTATACTCATTAGCCTTTGGAATGGGGATCCCTTTATTAATTGTTGGGGTTGGAGGCAATAAACTTCTACCAAAATCAGGCAATTGGATGAATGCAATAAAGGCTGTATTTGGCGTCATCATGCTTGGAATGGCGCTTTATATTTCAAAACACCTGATACCAGGACCTATTTATCTGGCTGCATGGGCAATATTGCTGGTAGTTTCAGCTATTTATATGGGCGCATTGTCAGCTGTTGAATCTAATACCGCAAAACTATGGAAAGGCATTGGCCTGGTGATGTTGGTCTATGGGATTATTTTGATTATAGGTGCTTCATTAGGCAATGGGCGGTTATTTTCACCTTTAGCGAATATTACTGCGCTTAGTCATTCAGGTGCGGCCAATGCGAAGCAACTTCCAGATGCTCATGGTGATTTTGAACTGGTTAAAACAATTGAAGATGTAGAGCGAAAAATCGCACAGGCTAATGCACAGGGTAAAACTGTGATGTTTGATTTTTTTGCTGAAAGTTGTACTGCCTGTTACGAATTTGCTGACTACACCTTCCCTGACCCAGCGGTAAAAAATGCACTAAAAAATAGCCTGCTAATTCAAGCTGATGTTACTGCTAATGATAAAGATGATAAGGCTTTAATGAAATATTATGATGTTAGAGGCTTGCCAAGCATTCTTTTTTTCAACCTTCAGGGTAAAGAGGATAAACGGCTAAGAGCAATTGGTTATGAAGATGCAGAGGTTTTTACCCAGAGAATTAATGCGGCATTCAAAACTAACCTATAGTAAACACCTCTTTATTTAACAAAAGCCTGAGACTGTAAGCCTCAGGTTTTTTTATGTCTTGATATTCACTTTTTAAACTATCCACTTGATATTTAAGTACTTTAAATTTCTTTAATCGCTAAATGAGACGCGATTACAAATACGATTTTTTAAAGATATCTCAAAAATTAATTATTTAATATTGTAACGCGTTATAAATAATTGATAATAAGTTCTAGGTCTATACTTGAATTAGCCGGTGAACTTAGGAAGGTTCACAGCCTGTTAAAGTTATGAGAGTGGTTTATTGTTTATGGGTTTAAAGTCTCCACGATTAAAGAATCTTCAGTATTTTTTATTTTATTTTCTATTATTTTCGGTTATTACTCTGGCGGTATTCTGGAATCTTGCGAGAATTAGAATTGGACATGAAGTTGAATTAATCCGGAAAGCGGAATTAATTCAAATTGATAGTTCTATTGCTTCATTGAAAAAATCGTTGCTTTCAGTAATGCCAGATATAAGTACGATCTATAAAGCGCCGATAATATCCAGTTATCTTAAAGACCGAAATATAGTCTCCAAAGGACTATTTGAAAAGCGCATTAAAGAGTTTGTTTTAGATACCAGGCGTTATGATCAGGTCAGGTTTATTAACAACCGTGGAATGGAAGAAGTGCGGGTTGAATACTATGACGAAGATGTCTTTCTGGTGAAACAGGAGGATTTGCAAGATAAGTCTAAACGCTATTATTTTATGGTCGCATTAGGTTTGTTGCCGGGTTCAATTTATATGTCTCCTCTTGATCTGAATGTTGAACATAATCAGATAGAAAAACCGTTTAAACCGATCATTCGTTTTGTTAAGCCTGTGTTTATTGATGAATCCTTCAGTGGTGCTTTAGTTTTTAATTATTTAGCAGGTAAATTACTAAAAGAATTTTCTCAGGAAATGGTGACTACCAAAGGAAAAGTAGGGTTGCTCAATAAAGAGGGTTATTTTCTTTACTCAAGTAAGACTGAGGATCAATGGGGATTTATGCTAGCGCATAATAAAATGTTTAATAGCTACTATGTGGATGAGTGGGAGAGTTTTAAAAATTTTCAGAATGGTCAGCTATTAACTAAAGATGGATTATTTACTTATAATCGTTTTTGTATCGGTGGGGTTGTTCAGTCAAGTAGTTTTACTAATCAGACTAATAATGGATGTGATAACTACTGGATTATTTATTCGATCGTTGAAGCATCTCTGTTGAATATTGTTGAAAGTGAGATTTATGATGAGTACCTGATCCCTATGGTATATCTTTTAGCATTTTTTGCGCTAATTTCTGGCTACCTTGCCAGGATAACAACTGACCGGTTTTCACTTTTTAGTCGTTTCAAAACACACTCTGCTGCACTGGAGCATTCTCAAGATGGCGTTATTATTGCTGATCCTAAGAGCCGTGTTGTATATGCTAATAAAGCATTTGAAAGAATTTCCGGTTATTCCTTGAATGAACTATTAGGAAACTCTCCAGCCAAATGGTCTTCGCATAAACATGATAAGCAATTTTATCAAACTATGTGGCAACATATTCTCGAACAAGGTTTTTGGCGAGGAGAACTAATTAACCGGCGTAAAAATGGCGAACTCTATAATGCCCATGTATCAATAGGAACAGTAAAAAATAGTGGTGGAAAACTATCGGGATATGTTGCGATTCAGTCAGATATTACTCAGAAAATGGAAATGGAAAAAGCGCTCAAAAAAGAAAAAAGTTATATGGGAGCAATACTGGAAACCGCTAATGAAGGAATAGCTACTCTGAATACTCAAGGAATCATTGAGTCGGCAAATGTTGGTATGGAAAAAATATTCGAAACGCCTGTTGAAAAAATTATTGGAACTTCTATCGATCTCCTAATTCGCTCAAATGACTCAATCTCTGGTAGCGCAAAAGCTTTTAGTGAGCTTTTAGCTGAAGGGGTTATTCTGGAAGAAAGCTGTGTATTAAATGCCTTGCTTGAAGGTGGTCAGGTGAGGCCGATAGATGCTACAGCAAATCACTTTTCACTTGACGGAGAACAATATACTGCATTGATGATTCGCGATGTTAGTGAGAGAGTTCGCATATCTCAGGCGTTGGAGTATAAGGAAGCAATGTTAGGCAGCGTACTAAATAATGCTTCAGAGGCAATTATTGCATGTGATGAGCAGGGCTTTATTGAGCTATTTAGTCAAAGTGCAGAAAATATGTTTGGTTATAGTGCTGCAGAGATGCTAATTGAAAATATTGATATTTTATTTGTTGAGAAAGATCAGAGTGTATTTAATCAGATTAGTCAGGAACTTGCTTTGCAGCAGAATCCATTACCGCGAAGCAGAGAGGTTATGGGTAAACATCAGGACGGTCGGGAACTCCCTTTAGTGGTTACGATTGTCCCTGCGGTTGTTGGAAATCAGAGACTATTTACCGCCAATATTCAGGACTTAACTCAGGTAAAATCGCTGCTTAACTCTGCTCATGATGCTTTTGTTCAGCTAGATGGTGATAGTCGAGTCATAGAGTGGAATCCTTCTGCTGAGCGATTATTTGGCTGGCAACGAAGTGAAATTCTTAATAAGCCTCTCGCGCCATTAGCGATCCCAGAGAGATACCGAGAAACCTGGCGCAGTGCGGTGACCCAACTAACAGAAACAGGAGGGACATTAGCATTTAGTGAAGTAAGAGAGTGGGTAACGTTAACCCGAGAGGGAAAAGAATTTCCTGTCAATATCACTGTGTGGCCACAACCTCACGGCGAAGGTTACCACTTGAATGCTTTTATTCAGGACATTACTGAAAAGAAACTTGCGGAAGCGAAGCTTCGTCAGTCAGCCTATTTTGATGAACTAACAAAATTGGCCAATAGAGCGCTGTTTCAGAAGACCCTCAAACAAACACTTGCCCGGTGCAAAAGACAAGGAACAAAGATGGGATTGTTGTTTCTGGATCTGGATAAGTTTAAACAGATTAATGATACATTGGGACATGATGCCGGTGACCTTTTGTTGCAAACCGTTGCCGAGCGAATTAGTCGATGTACCAGACAGGAAGATTTAGTCGCACGTTTGGGTGGGGATGAATTTACGGTATTGATTGAAGGTGTTAAAAAACCGGGGTATGCGGCAACTGTTGCAGAGAAAATAATTAGTGCGATGCGAACAGAAATTGATTTGAATGGAAATAAAGTCTTTGTCACTACCAGCGTTGGTGTGGCAACTTTTCCTGAATGTGGCGAGGACGCTGAAAGCCTGATGAAAGCTGCTGATATTGCAATGTATCGTGCTAAAGAAGATGGTCGTAACAAATATCATTTTTATTCTGAAGGTATGCACGTTGCTGTCGCACGCCGGGTAAAGTTGGAAAATGCTTTGCGTTGTGCGATTGAAAAAAATGAACTTTGTTTAAATTTTCAACCTCAGGTCAACCTTGTTAATGGAAAAGTTATTGGTTTTGAGGCCTTATTACGCTGGAATAATCCTGAGCTGGGCTACGTTAGCCCAACGGAATTTATTCCGGTGGCTGAAGAAGCCGGGTTGATTGTTTCTATTGGGGAGTGGGTGCTTAATACAGCTTGCCAGCAATTGGAAAAGTGGAATAGACAGCCATTATTTGCAAAGCTAAGAATGGAAGTTGCAGTCAACCTCTCTGCCTATCAATTCAAACATGACTTGATAGGAGTGATTGAACGAGCGGTAAGTTATTCCGGTTTGGAACCCAGTCATCTTGAGTTAGAAATCACAGAAAGTGCGCTGATGGAGAATGTTGAAGAGTGTGGTGAGATTTTAGAGCAGATCAGTGAAATGGGTATTCAAATTAGTATTGATGATTTTGGAACAGGTTATTCTTCTTTGCAATACCTGAAAGCCCTACCAATTCAAACCCTGAAAATAGACCGTGCCTTTATCCAGGATATTTGTGAAGATGCTGATAGTATTACAATAGTGAAGGCCATTATTGCATTAGCGAAAAGTATGGGATTAGAGGTTATTGCAGAAGGTGTAGAAACTTATCAGCAGGTTGAAGTTCTTCAGGAGCTTCAGTGCGATATGATTCAGGGGTACTATTATTCTAAGCCACTACCGGTTGAACGAGTAATACCTTACCTGGAGTCAATTCAAGAAAAAGCCAGTTGAGGCTACTCTTGCTAATTTGTTAATGGTCAAAGTATGTCAGTAACGCCCAACCTGATTGTGATCGGGCGATACAGTTAGTGGGCTTGTAATCTGGTTTTAATGCTACAACTAGCCACGCAGGCATCGCACCTTAAGGTTACGTCCTTTAATTTTATCTCTACTTAATTTATTGATCGCGATATTAGTTAGCTTTCGGTTAATCGCAACATAAGCATGATTATGAAAGATATGAATTTTACCCACTGCTTTTCCGGGTATTTCATTATTAGCAGTTAATGCGCCTAGAATATCACCGGGTCTTATTTTTTGCTTTTTTCCTCCGTCAATTTGTAGTGTTGCCATGGTGGGCTTAGTAACTGAACTAGTGACAGAGCTTTCTGCCGGGAGCTCCTCAGTATTAATGGTGAACCCAAGGTAATCTTCTAACCGGATAATTTTATGTACTTCTCTATCACTGATAAAAGTGTGAGCAACACCTTTTTCACCTGCTCTCCCTGTTCTTCCAATTCTATGCACGTGAACTTCTGGATCGTGGGCTATTTGGAAATTAATGACAGCATCAAGATTGTCGATATCCAGACCTCGTGCAGGGACGTCGGTTGCAACAAGTATAGAAATGCTCTTATTGGAAAATCGTACTAAAGTCTGATCCCTGTCTCTCTGTTCAAGATCGCCGTTGAGGGGAAGTACGCTAAACCCTTCGCTCTTTAACTGTTGTGCGACTTCAATTGTTTCTACTTTGGTATTACAAAATATGACAGTTGATTCCGGATTATCTTTGCTTAATACTCTTTTTAATGCACTTAATCTTTGCTGATTATCTTTAACCTGATAAAAATGCTGGTTGATAACTGCTTTGTCGTGAGTTCTGGATGCCTCAACCCTGATAGGAGTGCGCATGACTTTTTGTGTTATTGATTGTATCTCTGTTGGGAAAGTTGCACTAAAGAGCAAAGTCTGTCGATTGCCGGGGCAAAGTGAAAGTATCAGATCGAGTGCCGGTTGAAACCCCATCTCAAGCATTCGGTGTGCTTCATCAAGTACTAGTGTGTTAAGTTCGTCTAATTTAATCCG
>CBDUHU010000137.1:0-8345 GCA_965366725.1 uncultured Kangiellaceae bacterium | reverse complement strand
AGAAGAGTGAGCTCACGGATGAGCACAAAGCAGCGAGAACTGAAGCAGTTAAATTGACCGAGGGTAAAGAAAGCCCATTCAATAAATTTGAAAGTTCCATGCTAGAAACTTCGTATTAGAAAGCCGTTGCAGCATGTGTCAAAGAAGGAAAGGGCAAAGATATTGTTGGGGGATGTTACCATATTGTTGGTCACGGTTCATTCCCACAAGAAGAATATGATGATTCGCATTGTGAGGTTTTCAAACCAGTAAGCACACATAAAGCCGTAGAAGGAATTTTAGAACATTTTGTGAAAGTGAGAAAAATCACTAAATGCAAAATATAGTCAAAAATTTCATTAGACCACTCACTCACCACGCGCAACTAGTGAAGGGCTAATGACTTAAACGTTAGTAGCACACTAAGAAATGAGTAAACTCAGCAAGAATACAAAAGACCTAATTTATCGACTATACAATCAGTCTCGTGAGGCACTGGAAATATGCGATATGCTTGAACTTGAATGTGGTACTGAAAGACTTTCTTGTAAGGGCTGTACTCTAGAGCAAATGGAACGTATTTGGTTTGCTGTTCTGAAACTTGATACAGAAAAGAAAATTGACTTTGAATCGGCTATAAAGCTGGCACAAACTGATTATCGAGATCTTTTAATGTCGTCAGGTTTTGGCGAAGATCTTGAAGCACATAAAGTGTGGGCCAAAGGACTTCAAGATACCTGTGGATTATAAATTCAGTGAACTTAGTACTATTCGGTAAGGTTGTAAAGTTAACCAGTTGCAGTTTTGGAACTTCGTTTTACTCAGCCCACAAAGCAAAGCGTTAACTGTATGAAATTCGAATTAGTACATCGACAAAAATTGAGTCAAGCACTCTTTGAAAAACACCCTGCGTGGGTAGAGTATTATGAGCCAGATGATATAGAGCGAATGGTTTCAGAGGGCTTTGATTTCGGCGAAATAAAGAGCGCGTTAGATGATGTTGGATATTCCGATGATTATCTTATGCCTCTAATAAATTATTCCAAACCTTCACCTTTTGAGTTTACATTGTATAAATCGAAAGTGGACTTGAACGACAATATCTTGCCGTCCTATCTATTTGTAATGGAAAATCGAGTCAACTCAATGACGATTTTATACGAAAGAGAGCGATACACATTGAATTTTTCTGACCCTTATTTTGGTGATGATATGCTAGAGTTACGTTCAAAGTTAGAAATAGCAACTATTTATCCGCTCTCAGTTTTTGCAGATTGCGGGGCAAACTTCGAGTTTACGGCAACCTGTGCAGAAGAGTTAACGAGTGCTTGCAGTAGATTATTTCTCGCAGACTCAAAATAATAACTGAAGCGAGCGCTAAAGGAAGTGAAGTATATTATGTATAAAATATTAATGTTTATAACATCGATACTGCTAATTACTTATGGAATAAATGCTAAAGAAACCAATCCCTCTAGTGGTGTGGAGCGAGTTGTAGGCTTGGTTATGCTATCTGAATCAAAGATCTCAAGTAAATGGATGGAAAAGTTCACTCCTGTTAAAAATATTTCTCCTGAAAAAAAAGCGATTAGCACTTGTTGTTTTGGCTGCCCAGAACCAATAGCGATAGAGAGGAAACCTATTCATATTTGCTTGCCATTAGATTATGCAACAATAATAGTAACTAAAACGAAGGGAAAATTTTCTATCGAGAATAAAGGTGAAATTAACCATCTATATGTTCCTGAAAATTCAAATAATCTTTGGTTTAATGCAATTTAATCGGTTAAGACAGAATATACAAAAAACGCAATACGGCTTAGATCCTTATACACGATGATCGACATGCCATTAAATTACACTGGGCTATTCAAAGTACTTAAGACTTAAGTGTGAGCTATAAAATCAAGGCTATGAGTGAGACTTTAATTGTCACTGGCCAACCATTTGAAAATGGTGAAATTAGAAGATAGTCAGGATCTATACAGTAAGTAGGCTAAATTGCAGAGACAACCGAAAAAGCCCAATTTTGCTATTCTTCGGTTGTCTATATTTTCAACGATTGATTTAGTAATAATTCTACCTAGAACTTTTTGGCATACCGCTGGTTTGGCCTGTTAGCGCTTCAGCGGTTATTTTGTTCGCGCACCATTCTTTCTGCATAATCTTCTTTATTCTTACAAAGATCCTCATCATCGGGCAGCGGCTGACCGGTGTAAGCATGTAAAAATGCTTCACATAATAGCTCGCTATTCGTTGCGTGGCGCAGGTTAGAGACCTGTCGTCTAGTTCTTTCGTCGGTTAGTATTTTAAGCACTGAATATGGTATCGATACAGTGATTTTTTTAACATTATCCTTCTTATCACCATGTTCAACGTAGGGATTTATAAACTCCCCATCCCAGGTTTTAGCCATAGTTACCTCTCTTTTTTATAATCAGTGGTTATTTTACACGATTTTGGCCGTCTAAACATCTTGACACATCAGAAAAAATTAATATACTGCTAGACATATAGACGTCCAAACGGCTTTTCAGGTTATAAAGCAACAAAGCGCAACGACCTTAAGACAATTGTTTGAACTGTTAGATAGCAATACAACAATCGAGGATACCCTGATGCCATCTACTACTAAGACTCAGTATGCAACTGATACCATTGCCGTTAGAGCAGGAATTGAAAGCGATACACAACATGGTGCAATAACGCCACCGCTGTATCTGTCAAGTAACTATAGTTTTGCCGGATTTGATGAACCCAGAGAGTTTGACTACACACGCTCTGGCAATCCAACCAGACAAATACTCGGTCAGGCGATTGCTGATTTAGAGCAGGGCGCAGGTGGTGTAATTACGTCAAGTGGCATGTCAGCAATATTTCTGGTTCTTCAGCTACTTAAGGCCGGTGAAAAACTAATTGCACCGCATGATTGTTATGGTGGTAGCTTTCGCTTATTTCGTTCTTACAAAGAACGTGGAATTATTGATGTTGATTTTGTCGATCAGACAGATGAAGCTGCTTTACTAGTTGCGCTTGAAAGTAACCCTAAAATTGTCTGGATTGAAACCCCCAGTAACCCGCTACTTAGACTGATTGACATTGAAAAAGTCAGTCGTCTGGCAAAAGAAAAGGGCGCAATAGTGGTTGTTGACAACACATTCTTATCACCAGTATTGCAAAAGCCATTAAACCTGGGTGCCGACATAGTCGTTCACTCAACCACAAAGTATATCAACGGGCATAGCGATGTTGTCGGTGGCGCGGTAGTAGCCAAAGAACCAGCATTATATGAAGACTTGAAATGGTGGGCAAACTGCACAGGTATTACCGGTGCACCATTTGATAGCTTTTTAACATTACGTGGGCTTAGAACACTTGATGTCAGATTAAAGCGACATAGTAAAAATGCTGAGCGGGTTGCCGAGTATTTAGACGCCCACCCACAAGTTGAAAAAGTTTATTATCCCGGCCTAAAAGATCACCAGGGACATGAGATCGCAGCGAAACAACAATCAGGCTTTGGTGCGATGATTTCATTTAAGCTTAATGGTGATATAGAGTCGACCAAGAAATTTTTAACTGGATTGACAGTTTTTTCTCTGGCTGAATCGCTTGGTGGAGTTGAGAGTTTGATTTGTCATCCTTCTACAATGACTCATGCGGCAGTTGCACTGGAAGATCAGAAAACTGCAGGGATTACCCAAAACTTATTAAGATTGTCTGTCGGAATCGAAAATGTTGAAGACATATTAACTGATCTGGATAGCGGTTTTGCACAATGCAGGCTGGTTGAAGTGAGAGAAGTATCTAATGGCTAATCTGTTCTCTAACAGCGCAACTCTTTTAAAGCCTGAGACTTCAGTTGCAGTACACAAATTTGGTGGCTCAAGTCTGGCAAGCAGAGAGCGACTGTTTAACGTGGTTGGAATTTTAACTGGTTTTACATCGGTTAATGACATGATCGTGGTGTCTGCCAATGGCAACGTAACTGATTGGTTACAAGCTTTTGTAACTGGTCAGTTGGATGCTTTGGGGAAAATTCACAGTTTTTATCATCAGCTTGCTAGTCAGACTCTGATAGATTCAGAGTCTTGGTTAAAAGAATTTAATGAGGATATTGAGAGGCTAAAATCTCAGTCGTATAGTAGCGAAGAGATTCTATCAAAGGGTGAACACTGGTCGGCCAAATTGTTGGTGGCGTTACTCAGTGAGCAAAAAATTAGTTCCCGCTATGTTGATGCAAGAGAAATATTAAAAACTGATTCTATTGATGATTATCGGCAATTTGATGCTGCCTATTTTGAACAGGGATTGAAAAAGCTCACAATAGCCGACAGACCTCAACGGTTAATTATTACTGGTTATATTGCAAAGAACTCTAATCACCAGACAATTACACTCGGGCGTAATGGAAGTGACTATACTGCGAGCCTGATTGCTTATTTTTGTCAGGCAAAAAGCATTACTCTCTGGACTGATGTTGATGGAATTTATAGTGCAGACCCGCGACTTGTCGAAGGTGCCTTCTCTAACACGTCATTGACTTTTCAACAGGCAAAAGCACTTGCTTCGATGGGGACTAACGTATTGCATAAAAAGACTATTTCTCCTATCGAAAATAGTCAGATCGCACTCTACGTACGCTCATCTTTAAAGCCAGACTCTTTAGGTACTTGCGTCAGCAGTCAAGCCGATAAAGTTCTAGTTGACGGTATCAATAAGCCCGGTGTCAAATCGATTGCGCTAAAGCAAGAATTAAATCTGATCAATATTCAATTAAATGAAAGCTGGAATAAAGAGCGTCTATTATTAAAGTTTTTTGAACACCATCTTTTCGTACTCACTACTGAGTATTCCCCAATCTATCATAAACTAACGATACTGGTTGAGCAGGAAGCTTTGGCTGAAATAACAAAGCAGCTAATAGAATATCAGTTAGAGTTTGAATTAAACCATGAAAAGCAAGCCGCAATTGCGATAGTTGGACCTAATGTAGCTACTAATCAGGCGTTAATTCAGAAGGTACATTCAAAATTATCAAAAAATTATGAATACCGGATTGCGAGCCGCCGGGATAAAGAAGTGATTACATTAACTTCCAGTGCTGAGCCACAGGTTTTGCTAAATACCCTATATGATCTGTGTTTTAAAAATAAACAACAATCGTTCTCGGAGCAGGTAGCAGATATTTCTGTCTATAAAGAGGACAATCATGAATACCTAGCGGAGGCAAATGGATAACATGGGATTTCATCATGCGCAACAGATTGAGATACTGAACCAGAATCTCTTTGAATTGGCTGGTAAAGTCAATGTTTCATTTGAGTTTTTCCCTCCTAACTCGCCAAAAATGGAAGACACGCTATGGCGGTCAATCAAGCGACTGGAAGGGCTATCACCTAAGTTTGTATCGGTAACTTATGGTGCCAACAATTCAACTCGTGAGAGAACCCATCGAATTATCTCCCGAATTCAAAAGGAAACAAATTTAACACCTGTTCCTCATTTAACCTGCATTGGCGCTAAACGAAGTGAGCTAATTGAAATTGCAGAAGATTATTGGAATTCTGGTATCAGACATATTGTTGCATTAAGAGGAGATTTACCGGAGTCTGAGGAGCAGCAAAGCCATAATTCGATGTACGCACTAGATTTAGTTAAACTTCTTAAATCTGTGGCTGACTTTGAAGTAACAGTTGCCGCTTATCCAGAGGTACATCCTGAAGCACCCAACGCACAATTTGATTTAATCAATTTGAAAAGAAAAGCAGATGCTGGAGCAACACAAGCGATAAGCCAGTTCTTTTTTGATACAGAAACCTACTTAAGGTATCGGGATCGGTGTGTGACTTCAGGAATTGACATTGAGATCATTCCGGGAATACTGCCTGTTACAAACTTTAATCAACTATTGAAATTTTCATCAATGACTAATGTCGCTGTACCAGGTTGGATGCATAGTTTATATGATGGACTTGATGCAGACCCAATGACCAGAAATTTAATTGCCGCTAATGTGGCAATAGAACAGGTTAAAGTATTAGCTAAAGAAGGGGTTCGCGACTTTCATTTTTATACCTTGAATCGTTCAGACCTGACTTTTGCTATTTGTCACTCTCTTGGGGTTAGACAGATTGAACCTGAGTTATTGGTCGCTAGCGCATAATCACAAACTTTAAACTGCCATACTTGAAATTTTCATAATGCAAGTAATCCGGCATACACTTGTCGCAGTGTGCCGGTTTTAAACGTTATTCGTTTCCTATCAGCTATCTATTTGCTAGAATGCGCAACAATATCACATTCCACACTCAGGAAGCCCATGTCGTTAATTCGTGGTGACAAACTCTCATTGTCATATGGTCCGCAAATATTATTGGATAAAACATCTTTTGCGATAGAAGAGCGTCAAAAGGTCTGCCTGGTTGGCCGCAATGGCACCGGGAAATCAACCTTATTGAAGGTTATTAACGGTGAAGTGATGCCTGATGATGGCGTTATCAATCGTTCTCGTAGCCATCGAGTTGGTTTTTTACCTCAGGCTCTCCCCGAAAAATCAGCACTTTCCATACGTGAATTTGTTGAATCCGGGCTGGCAGAAGTCAAACAATGGGTAGAAGATTACCAGACATTAATTATGGAAGATGTTAATTCTCCTCGGCTTTCTGACCTGGAATCCAAAATTAATACCCATGATGGTTGGACGATTGAAACTCGCGTTAATCAGACATTATCCAAACTTGAGTTGGATGGTGAAATAAAAATGTCATCATTATCAGGGGGATGGCGACGTCGTGCAGCCCTGGCTAAAGCTTTAGTACAAGAACCTGACTTATTGATTTTAGATGAGCCAACCAACCATCTTGATTTAAGTAGTATTCAATGGCTTGAAGAACAGTTAGTGGCTTATAAAGGTGCTTTACTATTTGTATCCCATGATCGTCAGTTTGTTAATAAAGTAGCCGATACCATTATGGAGCTGGATCGTGGAATATTACGATTTTATCCTGGCAACTATCAAGCTTACACAGAACTGAAAGAACAGCAGTTAAAAGACGAAGAAAAAGTTAATTCAGAATTTGATAAGCGGCTAGCAGCTGAGGAAGTATGGATTAGACAAGGCATAAAAGCGCGTCGAACTCGTAATGAGGGGCGGGTAAGAGCATTGAAGAAGATGCGTCAGGAAAGTGCAGCAAGACGCGGCCAGCTTGGAACGAGTAAGATTCAGGCTAGTGTTGAAACGAGCGGTAGTAAAATTGTTGCCAGGATGTCGAAAATGCAGACTGGTTATGATAAAGCTCTAAACCTGCCGTTTAGTGGCTTTATTCAGAAGGGCGATAAAATTGGGATATTAGGTGATAACGGTTGTGGAAAAACTACCTTTATCAAGACTCTACTTGGAGAGCTACAACCATTTTCAGGTTCGATTGAAACTAGTGATACTTTAGAGATTGCTTATTTTGATCAGTTACGGGAAGGCATCGATCTGAAGAAGACAGTTTCAGATAATATCGCTGACGGTCGAGAATTTGTTGTTGTAGATGGTAATGAAAGGCATGTTATCAGCTATATGCAGGATTTTAATTTTACCGCTGATAACGTCAGGGCTCCGGCTAGTTCGTTATCAGGTGGAGAAGTCAACCGGTTGCTATTGGCCAAGCTATTTACCAGGCCTGCAAATTTATTTATTCTTGATGAGCCGACCAATGATCTGGATGTAGAAACGCTTGAGATTCTGGAGCAGATGTTGGTTGAAATTAAGGCGACAGTCATCATTATCAGTCATGATCGTTTGTTTCTGGATAATTGTTGTTCCGAGCTATTGGTGTTTGATAATAAGCTACCACCACTTTATGAGGTTGAATCAGACCAATATCAGATCATTGAAATTATTGGTGGTTATCAGGATTGGCAACATTATTTTGAAAGAGCTATGCCGGTTAAGAAGAAAGAGTCTGTAACAAAAAAAGAAAAGAAACAGAACAAAGCTAAACGGGCTAAATTATCTTTTAAAGATCAAAAAGCGCTGGATGAGCTGCCTAAGAAAATTGAAGAGCAGGAAGATAAAGTTGCCGAGCTTGAAACTCTGATGTCACAACCTGACTTTTACCAGGATAAGGATAAGTCAGATGCTACATTAAAGGAGTTTGAGAAGCTGCAAGCGCAATTAGCGACTGATTATGAACTTTGGGATGAGTTGGAGGCTAAAAGGGAAGCTTTAGATTCCTAATCATTAGTGTAAATTTTAATGAAAAATGTCTGAAACTTTCATATGGAAGGGAGTTTTTTATTTATCCGCTGTCTTTTAGTTTAGAAAAAAATAAAGAAGTCGAAAATTTATATGAACATTTATGACAAAATTATAT
>CBDUHU010000136.1:0-8351 GCA_965366725.1 uncultured Kangiellaceae bacterium | reverse complement strand
TGCGTAGATGGCGTTTGGTAAACCCGGTCCTATGATCGCTACTATCACTATTGCAAGCAGTAGTGATGGAAGAGCAAGAATTAAATCCATTAACCGGAGAATAATTATTTCTAGCCAGCGGTAAGAAAGTGCAGTCATGCAACCAAGTAGAATACCTATACTTGCAGCTGAGCATACTACAATGAGGGCCAGGGTTAGTGACAATCGTGCGCCATAAACCAGACGAGAAAAAATATCTCTTCCAACATCATCTGTTCCGAGTAGAAAAGCTGTTTTTCCCTCAGTATACCAGGAAGGTGGTAAAAACAGCGCATCAAACTGTCGAGTTGGATCAAAGGGTGCAATAAGTGGTGCAAATATTGCGATTAAAGAAATAATTAACAGCAAAAATACTGCAGCTGTTGCAAGCTTATTTGAATGATAATTTACCCACCAGCGCCTGGCGGTACTAGGGATTCTGCTTTGCTGATAAAACTGGAGTTGTTGATTCATTTCTGAAACCTCAACTTTGGGTTGAGATAATAAGAACCCAACTCGAGCAGCCCATTAGTAACAATTACGATTGATGCTATCGCTAAAATGCCACCATGTATAGTTGCATAATCTCTGCGGTAAACCGCTTCAAGCAACCATTTTCCCATTCCGGGCCAGGAAAAAATTGTTTCTGTTATTAATGTGCCGGTAATCAGTGTGCTAATTTGTAAGCCTATTACTGTCATTATAGGGATCATTGCATTACGTAATGCATGTAACCAGATAATACGAGGTGTTGAAAGTCCTTTGGCTTTGGCTGTTCTTATATAATCGGTTGATAATACTTCGATCATAGTTGAACGAGTAACTCTGGTAAAAATAGCTAAAGGAATTGTTCCTAAAACAATTGAAGGAAGAATGAGATGATGAAGGGCATCATAAAAAGCTTCAATAGCATAGGGTTGCTCAGAGATTAATGTGTCCACTAGCATTAATCCTGTTACTGGTATTATGTCGTATTCAAAGCCTAACCGACTTGCAACAGGCGTAATTCCGAGATACAAAGAAAAGAAAAGTACAAGTAACATTCCCCACCAGAAAATTGGCATTGAATAGCCTATCAGAGTTGTTGATACTACCAATTTATCCTGCCATTTATTTTTATTTTCAGCGGCATAGATACCAAGTGGTAAGCCAAAAATTAAGGCAAAAAACAAAGCGCTTAATGCCAGCTCAACTGTTGCTGGAAAATAAATAAAAAAGTCCTTAAATACTTCACTGCCTCTTACTGGAGAAATCCCCCAATTGCCGGTAATCAGGTTCTGTAAGTAACTAAAATAATGAAATGACTGGTTATCAATGGCTGAGTTGTTTGTTACTCCAAAGACTGAGCCTGCCGGAAAAAAAAGGCTGAGTGTATAGGTAAATATCGTCAAAGCAAAAAGACTGAGTATCAACGAGGTTAATTGGCGTACCAGAATTTTATTCATGTTCCCCCACAATATCTTCAGATTTTTGCAAGTAAACATTATTAAAATAAACACCACCGTTTGACAGCATTTTAAAATTTTTGACTCTTGGATTTAGAATAATATGTTGCCTTGCATGGGCAATTGGAACCCATGGAGAAGCAGCCTTAAAATATTCCTGAGCATAGTAGTACAAGTTTCTACGCGCCGATGTTTGCATTTTAGAGCTTGCCTGGTGGATAATTTTATTAAATTTTTGATCACACCAGAAAGATGAGTTTGTTCCGGTTAAGGTAGCTGCACAACTTAACAAAGGAGTAAAAAAATTATCAGGGTCGCCATTATCACTGATCCACCCCATTAATGCTGCGTGGTGTTCTCCTCGTCTAACTTTATCGAGAAAAGCACCATACTCATAGGTTTCAATCTCCACTTCAATACCAACATCTTTTAAGTTTTGTTGGATTAATTCTGCCATTTTTTTTGCGTCAGGATTATATTCGCGCTGGGCAGACATAGTCCAGATGTCCATCTTAAATCCTTGCGGGTAACCCGCTGATTTGAGCAATGCCTTTGCTTTTTCAGGATCATAATCAAAATCTTTGATTAGACCATTATGTGCCCATATATTCGGAGGAATTGGAGTGATAGCAGGTAACGCCATTTTTTGGTAAACCGCTTTGATTATCGCTTTTTTATTAATTGCATGGTTCAGCGCTATTCTAACTTGTAAGTTATTGAAAGGTGGCTTGCGAGTATTCATTGTCAAAAAAGCAATATTCAACCCCGCTTCGCTTTGAACTAATGTATTTTTAAATTGGTGCGCTGCTGTCAGATGAACTGGTAATGGATTAGCCATTACATCACATTCACCGGCAACTAACCGGGCAAAGCGTAGCGATGGGTCAGGAGTTATCGCAAACACCAGTTTTTTTAATTTTTGTTCTCCCTGCCAATATTCAGGGTGTGCTTTATAACGAATAAAAGCATCGGGTTGATAACGGACTAACTGAAAAGGACCTGTGCCAACGGGTTGTAGATCCATTGCTTCAAGGTTTTTAGTTTTTACTAACTGGCTACCATATTCGGCTGACAAAATTGAAGCGAAATCCATTGCTAATGTCGCCAGAAAGGGGCTTTCAGGCCTTACCAGACTAAATTTTATCGTATAGTCGTCTACTTTGATAATATCCTGAATCAAGTTACCAAGGCCCATTGATTCAAAATAACGATAACGGTAATTAATATTATTATGAAACGGATGGGTTTTATTCCATTGACGATGAAAACTAAATAACACATCATCTGCATTAAATGGGCGCTTTGGGGTGAAATCTTCAGTGGTGTGAAAATATACATTCTTTCTCAATTTGAAGGTATATTCTTTGCCGTCTTCGCTAATTTTCCAACTTGTTGCAAGTGCCGGGATAACCGAAGTTGTTCCAGATTTAAATTCAACAAGTCTGTTGTACAGAGTTCGTGAAGACGCATCGAAGGTGACGCCTGAGGTTGATAGTTGAGGATTAAAGGTCTCAGGGCTTCCTTCAGAACAAAATACTAAGACATCATCTCTGACACTGGCATTTTGCTGAAACTGACAGCCAGACAATAAAAGAGCGACACTCAGGTATCTGGTTATTTGTTTAAACTTTTTTGGACTGAATTGACGCACTGCAAATCACTTATTCTCTAGTAGGTTGTATTTTTTGAGGTATCCTCGAAGTTGATGATAAGTCAAGCCAAGTAGATCTGCACACTTTTTCTGGTTAAAGTGGGCATGTTCCATTGCTTTTTCAATAATATCTACTTCCTGATCAACCATTAACTGTTTTAGGTCGATTGGAAATTCAAAGCCTTCAGTCGATTTAAACTGGTTGCCTGATTGAGGGGCTGGTACCTCGTTTGCTTGTGGTGACTCTATCCAATCTTTCTTTAGTGGCTGACTTTCTGCTTCCGAACCACGTTCACCATCAAGTTGATAAGGTGATGAAAATGGATCAAATTGAATCTCTGAGATCATTTGTTCAGGTTGAGACTTGTAGATATTCCTTTCGATAACGTTTTTTAGTTCTCGAACATTTCCCGGCCAGGGATAGCTCATTAGTGCCTGTTCTGCCTGCCTTGTAAATCCAGCGAAAAAATCCCTGTTAAGTTCTCGAGTCATTGCCAGGCCAAAGTGCTGTGCGAGGATTGGGATATCACTGAGTCTCGCTCTTAATGGAGGGATTGTTATAACATCAAAAGCTAGTCGATCAAGTAGATCTGCTCTAAATTGATCGCTCTTTGCCAATTGTGGAAGGTTTTCGTTGGTTGCTGCAACCAGACGCACATCAACTTTAGTGGTTTTACTTGCGCCAACCCGCTCAAGCTCACCATACTCTATCACTCTAAGTAACTTTTCCTGTACTGCTTGAGAGCTATTGCCGATCTCATCGAGAAATAACGTACCCTTGTTTGCTTGTTCGAATCTTCCCAGGTGACGTTTTGTTGCTCCAGTGAATGCGCCAGACTCATGACCAAAAAGCTCACTCTCTAACAGGTTTTCGTTAATTGCAGCACAATTGAGCTTTATAAATGGTTGGTCCCAGCGTCTTGAAAGATAATGAAGTCTGGCCGCTATAAGTTCTTTGCCGGTCCCTCTTTCACCAACCACCAGCACTGGCTTATCAATTGGTGCAACCTGTGAAACCTGCTCAATGACTTCAAGAAAGCTGGAAGCTTCACCTATAAGGTTGTCTCTATTTTGATTCATTATTACTGCTCGTTAGTTGCTTCATTGGGCTAATCATCGCATTGATGAGCTGAATTGTTGGCATATATGACCAACTTGTATTGTTATTTTTACACAATGGAATTTATCATTCTAGCAATTTATTAAAAAAAACAAAGAAATACAATGAGTTAAATTTATTTTTAAAGTTGGCATAGTATCTGTATTAGTATTAGGTAAATCTATTTTAGTTAGTCAAATTAACCAATTATTAAACGTATAGAGGCAAAAGAAATGTTTTCTCAGAGTCAACATCATTCATTGACACGTCGCGGCAGTAAATTGCTTGTGGAAGTTGTGATTGGAGTGATTGGAGTATTAGGGATTATGCTGGCTCACGTAGGTGAGCATCGACAGGCTGCTGATTTTCACGGTGGAAATATTAGCGGAGAGTCAATCAGTATTGAGGTTTCTAAGGTTGCACCCAGGATTAATTGGTCTGAAGTATTTTTTAATTAATTCATTTTTTGTTTGGTTAATCACCAGACTTTTTGTTAGGAGACGTTCCAATGGGCATTTTTTCAAGGTTTGCGGATATTGTTAACTCCAATATCAATACATTACTGGATAAGGCGGAGGACCCGGAAAAGCTAATTCGGCTTATTGTTCAGGAAATGGAAGATACGTTAGTGGAAGTTAGAACATCTTCTGCCAGAACAATTGCGGAGAAAAAAGAGTTAACTCGTCGAATTTCTTATCTTTCCGCTGAGTCTTTGGAGTGGGAACGTAAAGCTGAACTGGCTCTATCGAGACAACGTGAAGATCTTGCAAAAGCTGCACTAGTAGAACGAAATAAGGCAAGTGATGCGGCTCAGGAACTAACTAAGGAGTTAGAACGTCTTGAAGTTGAGTTGAGTCGGCTTTCAACCGAAGTTAATCAGCTTCAGGAAAAGTTGAATGATGCCAGGGCACGCCAGAAAACACTACTAATGCGTCACACAACCACATCTTCAAGGTTAAAGGTAAAGCAGTCTTTATATGATTCAACAACCGATGATGCTGTTAATCGATTTGAGAAGTTTGAAAGAAAACTGGACGAGCTAGAATCTGAAGTTGAATCTTACGATGTGGGACGAAATAAGAATTTAGCAGATGAGATCAATGATTTGGAAAATGAAGAACAAATCGACCAACAACTTGCTGAACTGAAGGCAAGAGTTGGTAAAAGCAGCAAAAAGCAATAGGAGACTTAACAGATGGGCGATTTAGTTTTTATACCAGCAATATTATTTATGATTTTTGTTGCTCCTATTTGGGTGATTATGCATTACCGTTCCAAAAACCAAAAGGAATCTGGCATTTCAGAAGAGGAGCATAATCGATTACAGGAGTTGGCAAAAATAGCGGATGGAATGCTCGATAGAATTGAGACTCTAGAATCTATATTAGATCATGAAACTCCTGATTGGAGGAAAACTTATGAGAGAGAGTAGCCGAGGAACCCACTCAAGTCGGAAACTTTATAAAAATCCGGATGATGCAAAAGTCTGTGGTGTTTGTTCCGGTATCGCTGAATATTTTGATTTTGAGGTTTGGGTGGTTAGAATAATTACCATCTCACTACTGCTGTTAGGCGCTTTTAACGGAATAATCATCCTCGCTTACTTTATTCTCTGTTTTGTGTTGGATCCTAAGCCAGGGAGTAAGAGCACCAAAGGCTGTTTTGGCCGTAGTAAAAGAAAACGGAGCAAAAAGAACGAAGATATTGAACAAAATGACAAGCCTTACCAATCCAGTGTAAAAGATGTCTGGAAGTCAGGAGCAAGCCCTAGTGATACACTTGAATCAATCGAGAGTAAATTTTCAAAGGCAGAAAAGAAGCTGCAAATAATGGAGTCATTTGTTACTTCAAAGCAATTCGAATTACAAAGAGAGTTTAATCGGATGAAATAACATGCTGATTAGTCGTATACAATTATGAAGTGTGGCCGCCTTGAGCGGTCATTTTTTTGCTTACTATTTACCCATCCCATAAAGCCAGGGCGGTTATCATTGAGTTGCTATCTATCAATTCAATCTCAGGTTAACCACTTCTGGTACGATGAGTAGTTGTTTTTTTGCATTGAAAACATTGAATTTTAGAGTGATTTTAAGACTTATGTGAACTAATGCACACCTAAGTTGATCTTGCGCCTTAATCTCGGTTACTATCAGCATCGGCAGATCAGGCCTTATGGCCTATTTTAAGGACGAACCTTTTAACCAAAACGATAATATAATGGTTGGGGTTCACATTAAAAATAGTAACATCCGGGGAGAAAACAATTGAAAATAACTAACAAACGCGATCCAATCGCTAAAGCGGTGCGCGCGGCTCTTTTAGCCAGTGTTACCGCGTCTATGCTTGCTATGCCAAATGTTTATGCGGCAGAAGAGGAAGCAGAGGAAGAAGAGGAAACCAAGATTGTTATAACTGGTTCTCGTCTTCAGCGTGAAACTTATACAAGCTTATCACCATTACAGGTAATAACTGCTGAAGCTTCAAGGGAAGTTGGTCTTATCGACGCTTCTAACATCATCCAGGGAGCTGCAGCTTCTTCTGGTCAACAAATTGACCTGACATTTTCTGGTTTTGTACTAGATAACGGTCCAGGTGCTTCAACGGCTAACTTGCGTGGATTAGGTTCTGCTCGAACGCTAACACTTTTAAATGGTCGTCGTTTGGCGCCATCTGGTGTTGAAGGCGCTCCTGCTGCGGCAGATTTGAACCTTATTCCTGGTGCTTTAGTACAGCAATATGATCTTTTATTAGATGGTGCATCTTCTATCTACGGTTCTGACGCTGTTGCTGGTGTTGCGAACGTAATCTTACGTCAAGACTTTGATGGTCTTGAGTTAGACGTATTTACTAGTGTACCTGAGCAGGATAATGGTCGTTCAACGACTTACTCATTAACCTGGGGTAAAAACTATGACCGAGGTTTTATCGGTTTTGGTGCTGAATTTACTGAAACAGAAGCGACTCGTCTAAAAGATCGTCGTTGGACTAACGAATGTAACAAGCACGTGGAAGTTGATGAAAACGGTCAAATCCGTAACATCGATCTTTTCTACCCTCGCCAAGGCCAGCGTATTGATACACGTGGTTGTAAAGGTACTCAAGGTTTAGCAGGAAGAATTATTGTTCCTGGTGCTGGTAGTGTATATTACACGCCTGGTTTCTCAAACGGTGGATGGGGAGACTGGTCTGAGTCTTCTTCTTTCGGCGTAGGTATCGATAGTGACGGTGACGGAATCAATGACGTTAGCTTTTTCGATTACTCATTAAATGGTAACGAAACTTCGCAAAATGCTCACTTATTCCCACGTGACAAAAGAATCAGTGCAATGGCATACGGTGAGTATACATTGGAAGGTGATATGAACCTTACACCATTCTTCGAAATCTCATATAACAAACGTGATTTCTTCGTTGATTCTGGTGCGCCACAGTTCTTCCCAGAAGTTCCTGCAAACAATCCATACAACCTTTGTAACCCAGACGGTATCAACGGTATTGATTGTGGTCTTGCACTTGACGAGTTATATAACAACCCAGCATTATACCTTGGTGTTTTTGAGCAGTTTGGCTGCTTTATCTTCTCAGGCGGTAGCTGTGATCAAACTAGCGGCCCAATCGGCGCTCGACCTCTAACTATCGTTGCATCTGTACGTGGTGATCGTAACAATACAACTACTGAGATGGAACAAACTCGAATCGTTGCTGGTATTAAAGGTGATCTTCCTAACTTTAACCTTGGCGAAATGAGTGATTGGACGTTTGAAACTTACGTTTCATTTACTGAGTCTGAAGGTACTTCAAGCCGTATGGGTATCCGTCAGGACCGTTTAGACCAGGCATTAGACGTTGTTGAAACTTCTCCTGGTTCGGGTGAGTATGTTTGTACCGATACTTCTAATGGTTGTGTTCCTGTTAACTTGTTAGCACCTTCTCTATACGCAACTATCATTGGTGATTTCGCAACTCAGGCAGAAAGAGACTTCTTGTTTGACAGCCGTGATTTCGATACAACTTACAAGCAAACCGTATTCTCGGCGTATCTTGGTGGTGGTGTAGCTGAATTACCAGCTGGTACAATGAGAGCTGGTTTCGGTGTTGAATACCGTGTTGATGATATCGCGTCATTACCTGATGATAT
>CBDUHU010000135.1:0-8391 GCA_965366725.1 uncultured Kangiellaceae bacterium | reverse complement strand
CCAATTCATCATTGAGCAAAATAATGCCTATCACGCCTCTACTTATTACTATAGGTCTTATACTCAACAGTATAAGCCCTTTGATTAATGCCCAGTCTTCCGGCCGATTAAACTGGCAAATTACCCATTTACCGGATGCTCCTTCACTGAGGGCACTGAGTGTTGCTCATGAAAGTATCTGGGTGGCAGGAACTCACAGTAAGATATTTAAAAGTGATGATTTGGGGGTTAGCTGGAATGATATTTCTTTATCTGACGGTTTTATTGGTGATATCAGAGATATCCAGGTATTTTCTAAACATTCAGCAATAGTTATGACCGTTGGCGAAGGAAAAAAGTCACGCCTTTACTCGACTACTGACTCAGGTAAAAATTGGCAATTATTATTCATAAATCCTGATAAAAAGGGATTTTTTGATTCAATTGATTTCTGGGATAATCAACGCGGATTATTACTCGGCGATCCTGTGGATGGTTACTATACAGTACTGAAAACCCTCGATGGAGGAAAAAGCTGGCAACGTATCAAGCAAGATGCCCTGCCAACAAAGCTAAAAAATGAAGCGGCGTTTGCAGCAAGTGGCAATACTCTGATCACAAATGATCAACACGATGCCTGGATAACAACCGGAGGGTTTTCGGCATCGGTTTATCACTCCAGCGATAATGGCGACAGCTGGCGAAGAATGCCGGTTCCACTTCATCAGATAAATCAAACATCTGGTGGATATGGCCTGGCATTCAACTCAGACAATCGGATATTTGTTGTTGGTGGTGATTATTTGAACCGTCACGGTCAATATAATAATCTGGCAAGTTATCAGCCAGGTCAAAATCCCCCTCAATGGCGTCCGATAAAAAGTGGTAACAGGGGATTAAGAACAGCACTTCACTGTCAACAAAAGATTTGTATCATGACCGGAAAAACAGGCAGTGATATATCGTTTAATAATGGAATGAGCTGGCAGCCATTTTCTCAACATGGCTTTTATACTTTGTCAGGTGATCAGTCATTGTTTGTTGCTGCAGGCGCCGATGGCAAGGTAGGAATAATCCGGCTGAAAAAGCACAACAACTAAATTAGCCTGCATCCTTGGGGTAATATTTCCATTGACTAAAGTTTTACTATTCCTCTATATGCCGTTGTGGTAAAACAGGAAGCACTTAAAAAGTAAAAAAATAATGATCTTTATGATGGCAAATTATCAACGAATTCTGGTCGGCCTACTGGTGCTTTTCTGCGGCCTTTTCTCTGCGACAATAATGGCTCACGGAGTTGACGACTCTACTCAGTTATTTCTGAGTAATAACCAGGGAGTGGCATTTTTTCCTTTTCTCTATATTGGCGCTAAACATATGGTCACAGGTTATGATCATTTACTATTTTTAGTCGGAGTCATATTTTTCCTGTACCGACCAAAAGATATTCTAATCTATGTTAGCTTCTTTACCCTGGGCCACAGCATCACACTATTATTAGGTGTGCTCGCAGATATAAAAGTGAACGCTTATCTAATTGATGCAATTATTGCATTTTCTATTATTTATAAAGGTTTCGATAACTTAGGCGGCTTTAAGCAATGGTTTGGATTTCAACCGGACACCAAAATTGCGGTACTAATTTTTGGCTTGTTTCATGGTTTTGGGCTTGCCACCAAGTTACAACAATTTGAATTTGATAGTGAAGGCCTGCTACAAAACTTACTTGCATTTAATCTTGGCGTTGAACTGGGTCAGTTTATGGCATTGACATTCATATTACTGCTAATCAGTTTCTGGCGAAAATACCCGAGCTTTATTCAATTTTCTACCGCCACCAATACACTTCTCATGAGCCTTGGAATAATGCTGATGGGTTACCAGTTAACCGGCTATCTGACCCTTTAGCAAAACTCCGGAGTATACCTAATATGGACTCAACAAATCTATCCGTTCAATCAAATAAAACTTTAATTAAAGCGAGCTTGATTGCTTTGATAATCGCAGTTATCGCTTTAGTTACATTAATTCTACCAGCCGAATATAATATCGACCCAACTGGCATTGGCAAAGCAACTGGTTTAACTCAACTGGCAACAACTAAACCAGCGCAAGTTGAACAAACTTCTCAGTCTACAGCCAGTCAGCAACTAGCTCATCGAAGCGATACGATTAATATAGATATCCCCGCGGGAAGAGGGGTTGAGTATAAATTTTACCTACCTCAATTTGGTAAAATGAGCTATAACTGGGCAACAGAAACAGGCCAACTATACTTTGATTTTCATGGTGAACCACAGGGTGATACAACTGGGTTTTATGAAAGTTTTACGATTGCGACCAGTAAACAGATGGAAGGGTCATTAACAACCCCTTTTGCAGGCTCCCACGGCTGGTATTGGCGTAATGATACTAACTCTGTTATTCGGGTTAAATTAACAACTTCAGGTGCCTACAATATTATTGGTTTAAAGCAGTAGGTTTCCATTAACCAGCACTAATGGTCAACAATAATGGCTAGAAAACTTCCACCACTGCACCTGCTTCATCTGTTTGAAGCAGCCGGTCGAAACCTGAGCTTTAAAAAAGCAGGTGAAGAGTTGCATTTGACCCCTTCAGCAATAAGCCACCAGATCAAATCACTGGAAGAAAATCTCGGGCTACCCCTGTTCAGGCGATTAACTCGCGGGGTAGAATTAACTTCGGCGGGCCAGAACTACTTAAAAGTGGTGCAGGATATGTTCAATACCCTGGATAAGGGAACAGCATCGTTAAAACAGAAATACGCCTCACCCTGCCTCAGAATTTCAACATTCCCAAGCATTGCCAGTAATATTATTATCCCACGACTCAGTATGTTCCAAACAGAATTTCCGAGTATTGAACTAAGAATTGATACCGGTATAAAGTTTGTTGATCTGCGCTATGATGAAGTCGACCTCGCTATCCGGCTGGGTGATGGACAATGGCCGGGTATGGTGATTGAGAAGCTTTTTGACATTGAAGTCACACCACTCTGTTCAGCAAAATTTGCGGAACAACACAACCTTTGTAATATTGAACAAATTTCCGATGTTCCGCTGATCCACAATGCGATGATGGAAGATAGCTGGGCGCATTGGGGTGAGCGAGTTGGGGTGAATCAGTTTAATGCCTCATCTAACTTATTTCTGGGAACTTATGATGCGGTTATTCAAGCAGCCCAGCAAGGACTTGGACTCGCTCTTGGTGCATTACCTTTAGAGTATGCAGCTATCAAACAAGGCTTACTAGTTAGACCCTTTAAGCATAAAAGTCAGTACCCACATAGCTGTTATGCTGTTTGTCGGCCGCAAGATACTACCCGCCATGACATTAAAGCTTTTCTAAACTGGATAGTCGAACTCGAAGAACTCAAAGCCGACTAAGTTCATTCACCGCAATACTTATAGATGAATTTAATTCACTTATAAGCTGAATATTTTCCGTTTGTCAGGTTGTTAGAAGTTAATCTATAGTGTGATCATTCTAGCTGCAAAGGGAACCTTCAAAATGAAAACTAGTACCAGATTTCTCCGTGTTATTCGCTGGGTGATGATAACCGGCATCTTAACGCTGCTAATTGCCGGATTTATTCAACCTTTCACCATTTTTCAATCATTGATTGTAATTCCATCAATCCTGTTAGTTAAAATGTGTGTGCTGGCATATGTTGAATTTCACCTTGATAATTTAAAGGGTTGCGCAGATATTCATCGTATCCAGCCAAAACCACGTCGAACTCACTGTTTTGGCAAGAAGGCAGCATAATCCGCTCAAACGGACATATAAAGCCTTAAAATACCAGTCTTAAAGGGTTATGCCAGACTCAGATCAGAATCTGGCAACAACTCCCCCTGATTAACCAACATAATACTGCTAAGGTCCAGATAATCAGCTTACAATCTATTACAAATAGGTAAAGCTCCCGATGTAGGCATGGGATCACATCTTTGTTACACTGCCAAAAGCAAATTTTCCAATAATTCTAAGAAAAGAGTGTCCCAATGAATAAAGCAACAATACTGGTTCTCGCAGGCTTTCTGGCTTCCTGTTCGAATGATACCCCTGAGCCAGCCCCCCCTGGCAATGAAATAAAACCTGCTGTTGCCAATCAGGTAACTTCAATCAACTATCCTGTGACTAAAAAAGGCCAGGTTGTTGACAGTTACTTTGAAACTAAAATCGCCGATCCATACCGTTGGTTAGAAGACGACCGTAGTCTTGAAACTGGCGACTGGGTTAAAGCACAAAACAAGGTCACCTTTGATTACCTGGCAACAATTCCCTACAGAGAGCAATTGAAAAAACGTCTGGAAACACTTTGGAACTATGAGAAAGTTACTGCGCCGACTAAAGAAGGAAAATATACCTACTTCTACCGTAACGATGGACTACAAAATCAATATGTAGTTTACCGACAAAAAGAAGATGGTGAAGCAGAGGTCTTTCTGGACCCTAATGCCTTTAGCGAAGAAGGAACGACTTCGCTTGATCAACTCAGCTTTTCCAAAGATGGCTCAATCGCAGCCTATTCAATTTCTGAAGGCGGTAGTGACTGGCGGAAGATCATCATTATTGATACAGAAACTAAGAAAATGCTGGAAGATCCAATTGTCGATGTAAAATTTTCAGGAATATCCTGGAAAGGTAACGAAGGCTTTTTCTATTCCAGTTATGACAAACCAGAAGGCAGTGAACTTTCAGCAAAAACCGATCAACATAAACTTTATTATCATCAGTTAGGTAATCCTCAAAAGAATGATCAAATCATTTTTGGTGATATCCCGGAACAAAAAAGACGATATGTTGGCGGGAGTGTTACTGACGATGGAAAATATCTGCTGATTTCCGGTGCAATATCAACCTCTGGTAATGATCTCTATCTGAAAGATCTGAGTAAACCAGATAGTCAGCTGGTGACAATTCTGGATGATACTGACTCAGATACTTATGTCATCGAAAATACTGGTGACAAGCTTTATATAGTAACTAATAGAAATGCGCCTAATCAAAAAATTGTGACCGTAGACGCCAGTAACCCTACACCAGAAAACTGGGTTGATTTTATTCCTGAAACAGACAACGTTCTAACCCCTTCAGTGGGTGGTGGTTATTTCTTTACCGAGTATATGGTTGATGCGGCCTCTAAAACTTTTCAATATGATTATCAGGGAAAACAGATAAAACAAATTGAATTACCAGGTGTAGGAAGTGCCAGTTCATTGAGTGGTAAAAAGGATGACAAGACACTTTATTATACTTTTACCAACTATAAAACACCTTCAACCATTTACGCTTACGATGTTGAGAAAGGTGAATCGAGCGTTTATCGTGAATCAGGCGCTAAGTTTAATAGCGAAGATTATGTTTCTATCCAGAAGTTCTATCAGTCGAAAGATGGAACCAGAATTCCGGTCATTATCAGCCACAGGAAAGGTCTAAAACTGAATGGCAAAAATCCAACTATCTTATATGGATATGGTGGCTTTAATATTAGTCTGACGCCATCCTTCAGTGTCGCCAATGCGGTATGGATGGAACAGGGTGGAGTGTACGCAGTCGCGAATTTACGTGGCGGTGGCGAGTACGGTAAAAAATGGCACAAAGCTGGAACTCAATTGAGTAAACAAAATGTCTTTGATGATTTTATTGCAGCAGCAGAATATCTGATTGCAGAAAAATATACTTCAAGCAATTATCTGGCAATACGTGGTGGTTCAAATGGTGGTCTGCTGGTTGGTGCAGTAATGACCCAACGTCCTGAACTAATGAAAGTTGCTTTGCCAGCAGTCGGAGTATTGGATATGCTGCGTTATCATACATTTACCGCTGGTGCTGGCTGGGCGTACGACTATGGTACCTCAGAGCAAAGTAAGGAAATGTTTGAGTATATCAAGGGCTATTCACCGGTTCATAATGTCAAAGCAGGAACTCATTACCCCGCTACTTTGGTGACAACAGGTGATCATGATGATCGCGTTGTACCAGCGCATTCTTTTAAGTTTGCAGCGGAATTACAGTCTAAGCAGGCCGGCAACTCCCCTACTCTGATCAGAATCGAAACCAATGCTGGTCATGGCGCAGGTACTCCAATATCCAAAACAATTGAGCAATATGCGGATATCTTTGGTTTTACATTATTTAATATGGGAATTGAAAGTTTACCCAGTCAATAACCGGATTGATTGTTTGTTAGTGGGCGAAAGCCCACTAACAAATGACTCTTTTATCTAGCCTGCTTCTCAGAAAATTCTCAGCTGATAATCAAATTTAATAGAGAAAGTTCAATCACCATGGACTCAACGCTAGCTTAATACTCCAGCGCATCAAACTCGTTCATATTTTCCAATAATAAATACACATGCTGCTCAACAGACTCCCTGGTTTGAGCTTTAGATAGTTGACGCATACTATCGACAATTGCAATCCACCAACGCATATGTACAGCACTTAACTGAGCAGCTACCGGAATCATATCTCTTGCTAGTGATAGTGTCTCTATACTCTCTTTTTTTAAGGAAGTCATACTTCTTAAGTTCAAACGTTCATTTTTTAACTCACTCATAAAATGACTGACAATCACCAGATCCTGCTCTAATATCAGCGTATCAGTTGGTTCAGTATTTGGTGAAAGAAAGGCTATATCGAGATTTGATAATAATCCCCGTAAAACTCCACGTAAACTCAACCAGAGTTCCTTTCTTCTAGCTCGTTCCCTGGAGTTCTGGATCAAGGATAATAAACCCACAAGAAAAAAACCTTCCAGGCAGAAGCCGATCAATTCCGGTAATAAATTATCATGAAAAGGGCCTGGTTCAGCTGGTGTAATAAAATAGATAAACAGACCGATTCCTGATAACCCAAAAATAGCCAGAGGAGCAATCAATAACATTCGATTATTCACCTGCTTTCTCCTCGCTAACAGCCAATGCCTGAATTACTTTCGCTATTTTACTTGCTTCCTTCTGGCTCAGGTCAAGGGGCAAATTCTGAAGATATACAGTACAATCCTCGCGGAGTGGAATGGAAAAGATGTCAGAGGACTTTTCACTGGTTGCAAGGGTAATTTCCTCTAATGCCTTTTGTTCGTAATTTGATTCTTTATCAGATGCCAGATAACGTTTGTCCTTTCTAATATTATCCCCGCCAATTGAGAAAAAAGCGTTAGGGTTATCCAGCCATGAAAAGTAATCCAATAAAGCAGCATTTACCCGTTTATTATACAAATTCAATACTTCGGGTCTGATACTTGAATCATGTAATTTGTGAAAGCGTGAACAAAGAATATCGACATTAATCTGTCGTATATCATTTTTTTCCGCATCACTCAGTTCAATAAACAACTGTTCTACCGCATTAAGACGACTCTTAGCAACCGCCGGATTAAGCAAACCTTCAATGGTTGACTGGCGAAGAAATTGAATTAGTTTTTGCGGTGTATAATCTTCATTGGACATTTTCTATTCCTGATACTTTAGAGAAATTGATTTTCAACATTAAAAATTTTTAAAACCCTGCAAAGAACAAATTTCTCGGCCAATACCAGGATAATAACGAGTTTCTATTTATGACTGACATAAAAGATAATATCATGCCGTCGCGGGTGTGACTTAATCCACTCTCTAAACTCATCAGCTTTGTCCAGATCCTGTCGCCCAAGAATTTTTAGAAAACGTTCCCGGCGGATATCTTCTGAAACCTCATCACGGACCTTTTTTTGCCAGTGTTCAGTGAATACAACAGGCATTTCTTTACTCAATTCCAGGGCTTTCAATAAGGCCCATTCGCCACCATCCAACCAGGCTTCATCACAACTTGTACACAAATCAAGGCGATTACTGGAACCTCCTGATATACGAAATTTTTGCATTAATTTTCGACATTTCGGACAACTCAATGCAGCTTGAGTATCTTCACTATCAAACCCCTTCAATAATTCAACTGAGGGTGTTTCATGGCAAGAGCCTGTTCTTTCTACCCAGTCCCGGTAATAAAGCAGTGAGACAATCGCTCCCTCACATTGAGCACAACCCATGGCAGAAAGACCTTCATCAAGTTTTGTTGGCTTTAGATCAATATTTCGACATTTTGGACACTGCATACAATCTCTCCGTATTTCTAACCTTTAATATTATACTGTGACTAACGATTACATATAGTCTTTCTGCGAATAAACAACTTCTCTTTGCAACCCACCAACTGACATCATTAAATATAACAACGCTTCAAGTCTCAACAAATTTCTTTGTAAAAGATGAAATTTATTGATTGCCTCGCTAAAAATTCTCTTTTAGGATAGTCAGGCGGAAATTCCGTAAACAATTTAATTTATTCTCAGGGCGGGGTGAAATTCCCCACCGGCGGTAGTTTTTTCAATAATGAAAGAAAAGC
>CBDUHU010000134.1:0-8472 GCA_965366725.1 uncultured Kangiellaceae bacterium | reverse complement strand
ATGTTGACGATTAGTTCGAACTGTTACTGTGAGTAATATATGCCTATCCTTTTATTTTTTATTAAACCATTTGGACCAATAGCTCCTGGACATATGTTGGTACTGATAGCATCCTCAAGGACATCTACAAATCAAATAGACTTTTAAATCAACAGCTTAAAATTAACTTTCTCTTACGTTTAAATAATTGAAAATTTATTTAGATAATACTGGTAACTATGTAGTTTTCAAATGTGCCAAGTTGCAATAGATTTTTCAGGACAGCCACTTAAGTTATCTTAAAAGCGCTTATCAAACTCTCAAAAATGGCTAACTTAATCTCTTAGTGATTTCTAACTCCATGAATTTCAATATTTTTCCGGGCTTATTCATAAGAAATTAATTCTCTGTTTACAGAGTCCTCAGTGAATGTTAACTTAGATTTTTAGAATTATAAGTATCCTCTAGATTGCGTTTTATACATAAAATTTATGACGATAATACTCTGCCAAAAGCATGGGAAAAATACTGGGGTTAATTTGTGTGAGCATCTTGGCAAAATGATAGACTGCTCTGAGTCAATTTCGAAATTTAACCGGATATCTCTAACTTACGACAACGAAACTGAGTTCGAGGTGGCTTTGTGTGAATCTTGTGTCCTAACAGCTAATGCCAAAAATAATCAGTCTTATGAACTTGAAAGTGATATAGGCGGAAAAGTTTATAAGGTTTCTAAATCAATTAGATGTGCTGGATGTTTTGAGGAATTAGCTAGGAGTGTATAACAATACGCAGTAATTTAGCGTTAAAAAACATGCTGAATTAGCTTTGCGCTAGTAATCTACTTCTAAGAATATGAGCTTTAATCATTCAACATAACAAAGCCGCAGCTATTTAGGAAATGCAGCCCTGATAAAGTTATCAATTCAGGACCGCACATTAAAGTTACAATTGGTTAAAATGAAATAATATCTAGCTTTTGTTGTGCTGAGTTTTCAAATCACAACACCAAACCATCCAATATCTCATCATCAACCAGATTAGCCAAAGTAACCTTCAGCTTAGGCGTTCTTTCCATTTCACGTTTAATCGCAAAATTGGCTTCTTCATTGCGCGCCCAACTACGTCTGGCAATACCATTGTTAACATCAAATAACAGCATTGATTTAAGACGGCGTTCAGCGTCTGCACTACCATCGAGGAACATACCAAAGCCACCATTAGTCACTTCACCCCAACCAACACCACCACCATTATGAATAGACACCCAGGTAGCACCACGGAAACTATCACCAATCACATTATGGATCGCCATATCCGCAGTAAAACGACTGCCATCATAGATATTTGACGTTTCACGGTAGGGCGAATCAGTCCCACTCACATCATGATGATCACGACCTAAAACAACCGGCCCAATTTCACCTTGTTCAATCGCATCATTAAACGCTTTCGCAATTTCCATACGACCTTGCGCGTCAGCATAAAGAATTCTCGCTTGCGAACCGACAACTAATTTATTCTGCTTGGCATCATTAATCCAGGTAATATTATCCTGCATTTGTTGCTGAATTTCTTCAGGTGATTCCAACATGATCTTATTAAGAACCTTAGCCGCAATTGCATCAGTCTTATCCAAATCATCTGGATTGCCCGAAGCACATACCCAACGAAATGGCCCAAATCCATAATCAAAACACATAGGCCCCAGAATATCCTGAACATAAGAAGGATATTTAAAATCAATCCCATTTTCCGCCATCACATCACCGCCAGCGCGGGAAGCTTCTAATAAAAATGCATTACCATAGTCGAAGAAATAAGTACCTTTTGCCGTATGCTGATTAACTGCAGCAGCGTGACGCTTCAAAGTAGCCTGAACTTTTTGCTTAAAGACTTCTGGTTCTTCGCGGATCAAACGGTTCGATTCTTCATAGCTAATATCCACAGGATAATAACCGCCTGACCAAGGGTTATGCAGTGAAGTCTGATCAGAGCCAAGATGAACAAAGATATCCTTTTCATAGAAAGTCTCCCACACATCAACCACATTACCGATATAAGCAATTGAAACAACTTCCTGATTAGCCTGGGCTTCCTTAACCCGAGCGATCAACTTATCCATATCATCAATCAACTCATCAACCCAACCTTGTTGATGACGTTTTGTCGCCGCAGCAGAATTGACTTCTGCACACACTGTAATACAGTTAGCAATGTTACCTGCTTTCGGTTGAGCGCCACTCATACCACCTAATCCGGCAGTTAAAAATATTTTCCCTTTCGAGTTCTCACCTTTTTTAAGTACCTTACGGAACGCATTCATTACCGTAATAGTGGTACCGTGAACAATGCCCTGCGGTCCAATATACATAAAAGAACCAGCAGTCATTTGCCCATATTGAGTAACCCCTAAAGCATTAAATTTTTCCCAATCGTCAGGCTTTGAATAGTTAGGGATCATCATGCCATTAGTCACAACCACGCGAGGCGCATCTTTTGAAGAAGGGAACAGACCCATTGGGTGTCCAGAATAAATATGTAGCGTTTGGTCACTCTCCATTTCACTTAAATACTTCATCGCCAATAAATACTGCGCCCAGTTCTGGAAAACTGCACCATTACCACCATAAGTAATTAACTCTTCAGGATGCTGCGCCACTGCCGGATCAAGATTGTTGTCGATCATCAGCATGATTGCCGCTGCTTGTTGGCATTTAGCGGGGTAGTCAGAAACTGAACGTGCTTTCATTTCATAGTTTGGTTTAAACCGGTACATATAAATTCGACCAAAACTTTTTAATTCCTCTGCAAACTCCTGGGCTAATTCCTGGTGCCATTCTTTGGGGAAATAACGTAAAGCATTTCTCACTGCCAATTGCTTTTCATCTGAAGAAAGAATATCTTTTCGTTTAGGCGCTCGGTTAGCATCTGCCGGGTATGGCTTAGCTTGCGGTAATTCGACAGGGATCCCTTGTTTAATTTGTTGTTGCAACTCTATTGTACTAGTCATCGTTTGGCTCCCCTTATAAATCAATGCTGACGGTAAATGCTTGTGACTTAACCAATGCAATCATGGCATCGATATCTGGTTTTAAAAGTCTATCTTCTTCAAGTTTTTTAACTTTCGCTCTGATCACCTTAAAGTTTTTCTCGATCAAATCAGAACAAGTATTAGGACGTCTAAACTCAATAGCTTGCGCCGCATACATCAGTTCGATAGCCAGTATTTTTTCTAAATTCCCCAGGATCTGATTTAGCTTTCTACCTGAAATACTGCCCATGGAGACATGATCTTCCTGACCCATAGAGGTTGGAACACTATCCGCCGATGGTGGGAAGCAAAGTGATTTATTTTCGGTGACTAATGCTGCCGTGGTGTATTGCGGGATCATCATCCCTGAGTTTAAACCGCCTGATGAAGTTAATAGTCTCGGCAATCCATGTAATCCTTCTAACATCAGGTAACAACGGCGATCAGAAATATTGCCTAACTCAGCCGCCGCAATCGAAGCGTAGTCCAAAACCATCGCCAGTGGTTGACCATGGAAATTACCACCAGAAATAGCTTCTTCGCTACTCAGTACAATCGGGTTGTCAGTCACCGAATTCATTTCGATTTCAGCCATTTCTAATAAGTGATTATAGGCATTACGAGAAGCACCATGAACTTGCGGCATACATCTGAGTGAATATGGATCCTGAACTCGTTCACAATCACTATGAGATTCAACGTTTTGTGAATCTTTCAAAAATGCACGAATGCGAGCGGCGACTTCAATATTACCGGCAAAAGCTCTAACCTGATGTAATTCTTCTCTAAAAGGTGATGAACTACCCTGCATTCCCTCAAGGCTCATGGCACCAGTCATATCTGCAAGGTCTAATAAATACCCCATTTTGGTTAACCCGGTGATAGCATGAGCTAAGATAAATTGAGTGCCATTGATCAAACCCAGGCCTTCTTTAGCATGCAGTTCAAGTGGCTCCAGACCTTTTTCCTGAAGTAACTCCGCTGCGGATACGCTGCTATCGCCTTGCCAAAATTCACCTTCACCAATGAGAGGCAGGAATAAATGAGAGAGCGGTGCTAAATCGCCTGAAGCGCCAACTGAACCTTGTTCTGGAACTACAGGAATCATATCTTGCTCAATAAAAGTGAGCATTCTCTCAATAACTTCTAGTCGGACTCCGGAAAACCCCTGGCTTAATGCGTGTACTTTGGTTATCAGCATTAACTTAGAAATAGCCTTTGCAATTGACTCGCCAACGCCCACAGCATGAGTGATCAGCAGGTTTTTCTGCAACAAATGAGTTTCCTGCGGTGAAATTTGAGTATCACATAGTGGACCAAAGCCTGTATTTATACCGTATATGGCTTTATTTGAACTGGCCATCACTTCGACATTTTGTCGACTGATATTAATTTTATCCTGAGCCTGTTTACACAGTTCAGCTTTAATACTTCCGTCGGCGATACCATTGACAATATCGAGACTCAATCGGTCAATACCATATTTAAACGCCATTATGTTTTCCTCACTCTTAATTTCTAGCTTTTTAGTTAATCTATGTTTAAATTTAGTTGGTTGTTCAACAAGTCTGTCGTTAACTAACTTGTTTTAAATTTGGTTCCCAGACGGTAACTGTTGCCGGGGTGATATAATCGTGCATAACTTACCAGTTTGCCGTTACACCAGGTTTTACGCTCTAGCAATAAAACAGCCTCATCATCCTCCACTTGTAACAGTCCGCGTATTTTTGGTTCACCAATGATCGCTTCAACTTGATGTTCAGCCTCAGTGACCGGTGCGATCGATGATAAGTACTCGCTAGGTGTTATATCGGAGAAATCCTGAGCAGGGTAATCGGGCGCAACCTCCAGATTGACCCAACGATATTCCAATTGAATTGGCTGCTCTCCCTGAAAGTGGAGCATTTGTGAATGACCATATTTTTCAGTGCTGGTTATGCCCAAACCTAAACAGGCAACTGGATCGGCTTTTTCAAGATCACAAAAAATTAGTTCAGAATAATGTACAAAACCCTGCTCTTTTATTTCTGTCGATATACTACGTATTTGCAACAGCGAGGACTGTTGCTTTTCTTCTGCAACAAAACTGCCTTTGCCTTTTATTCTGATCAAAGTGCCTTCAACCAATAGCTCTTGCAAAGCTCGTCTTGCAGTCATCCTGCTGACTTTGCATAAGTCGACAAGCTCATTTTCTGAAGGAACCCGCTCTCCAACATTCCAACTACCCTGACTAATACCGTCGAGAATGTAGGCTTTAACCTGAATATATCTGCTTTGATTTGCTTTCATGGCAGGATTATGCGTATTTTTAGTTGTATATACAAGTTGTTTTTGGCAAAATTAAACAAATCAGGCACACATTAGATTAATTCAATGAGTCAGGATTGGATATTAGAGAGTCGCTCTATGCGGTGCAGAGTCTTATTAAAATTAGAAGGAATAACAAATTGGAAACATTTCAGTACATCGCTGGTAATTCTCCTGTTTTAATCTCAATGCCACATAATGGTGTTCTTATTCCACCAGAGATTCAATCGAAAATGACAGATTCTGCACTTCAGGTGGTCGATACAGACTGGCATCTTGATAAGCTCTATTCTTTTGCCCGTGAACTGGAATGTAATATGATTATTCCGTATTACTCTCGTTATGTTGTCGATTTAAACAGGCCTGAAGATAATCAGTCATTATATCCTGGAGCCGATACCACAGGGTTATGCCCGCTAACTCAATTTAATCAGGAAGCTATCTATAAGAAAGGTTGTGAGCCAGATGCGGAAGAGATTGAGCGAAGAATAGAGCTTTTCTGGCGCCCTTATCACAGTCAACTTAGTAACGCGCTCAATCAAATTAAAGCGCAGTTTGGTTATGCTTTTTTATTTGAGGCTCATTCTATCAAGTCTGTCGTTCCACGATTTTTTGAAGGTACTTTAAAGGATTTTAATTTTGGCAATTTTGCTGAAAAGAGTAGTTCAGAGGTCGTTACTAATTTCATAAAGCAATGGCAACCAGAAGGGTATAGCAAAGTGGTCAATGGTCGCTTTAAGGGAGGATATATTACTCGCCACTATGGTTCTCCTTCAGAGGGAATTGATAGTTTGCAGCTAGAGCTTTCTCAAGCTACGTATATGAATGAAGTTGAACTACACTATAATGAAGAGAAGGCAAAACAGGTTATTCCAGTGCTTAAAGACTTAATTAAGTGTTTACAGAATTTGAATTAATAATTTATCTGATAAGAATAAAAAACTATGCAACATTTAAGGCATGTAAAAGTATTTAGTGAAGACTTACAACCGGGCATGTTTATTTCTGAACTTGACTGCGAATGGGAAGATTCAACTTTTCTTTTGCAAGGCTTTACTATTGAAACTACCGCTGATATTGAGGAAGTGAAAAGACAGTGCAAATTTGTGTTTGTTGAATTCAGGAGTGACGAGCAGTTTAAAAACTACAAGCTAAAGACTTCAAAGTCTTCAACTTATAAGAAAAAACTTAGCTCATCACCGAGTGCTGTTGACTACAACCTGAGAGGAAGATTAAAACCTGCAATTACAAGACGTAGGAAAACCAGTCGATTAATGAAAAGTGTACTTGATAAAGTGATGTTAGGTGAAGACTTTGACCTTCATGGTGTCCGCGATTCAGTGAAAAAGAATGTCCAGAGCGTATTAGAAAATAAAGATGCGATGCTAATGATGACCATGCTGAAGTCAAAAAATGAGGATATTGCCCAGCATAGTTTGACCGTTAGTATATTAGCTATCAGTTTTGCTCAATCGCTTGGCTATAGTGAAAGCCAATTAGAAGATCTGGGAATGGCAGCTTTACTGCATGATATTGGTCAGGCCAAAATTGATCAGAATGTTCTCTCCAAAAAAGGAAAATTTAATCAAAATGAGCGAGCCGAGATCGCCAAACACCCACATTATGGTTATGAGATGTTATCAACAAAGCCCGGCTTAACTCCATCCTGTATTGATGTTGTATTATCACACCATGAAAGATTAGGAGGGCAGGGTTACCCAAGGGGCATTAAAGGTGAGCAAATTACGCAGAATGTGAGAATTGTTAGTATTATTGATGTTTTTGATTCCCTGACCAGCCATCAGACATATCGCAAAGGGATGTCTGTTATGGAAGCCTATAAAATACTGATGGCAGGCAAGGGGAGCCACTTTGATGAGCAACTAATACTCAAATTTATTAAATGGAGAAGTATATATCCCCCCGGCTCAATTGTAGAAATGCATAATGGTGAAGTGGGAATTGTGCTTAGTGCACATAAAGAACATAAGCTTAAACCGAGAGTATTGCTGGTACTCAATGAATATAAACAACCACGTAAAGAAAGATTGATAGATATGGCAAAAATGGATTTGGATCCTGAGTCAAAACCCTATAAGATCGTCACCGCATATGAGAATATGGCATTTGGAATTGATCTACAGGACTATGCTGAGAAGGGCCTGAAAGTTCAACTTCCCAATAGCTAAGCTAACTTATCTGTTTTAACCAACAATACCACACTATCAAATTAAACAATTTCGGAAAATATTATGAGTGATATTTTAACTAAAATGCTTGCTGAGTTATCGGATGATGACCGCCACATATTTGACCAATTATCAAATCGATTAAAACAATCTGGCGGTGATATATCAAAGTTATCAGCTGACGATCTTGAACTTATTAAATTGATGGAGAGTAAGTACGGTGAAGCAATTGAGCAGACAAATAAAAAGTTTGTCGCGCAGAATAAAGTTAATGAAAAACAAACAGTTAATATTCTGGATATGCCATTTGCGCAACAGGTTCGTCAGATTTTAGCCCGTGAACTGGGAGCAGAGTTTCCACTTGAAGAAGATGCCGTTGCGTTTGTTTTCGAGAATAAGTGGTTACCAATTGAATGTCAGGACGAAAAGCTTGCTGAAGATTTATACAATCGTTTTGAAAAAGATATTGTTGAAGCGAATCACTGGCGTGAAGAATTGGTGGATGCCGCTAGTGATAAGAAAATGGCTGTCGGCTTAGCCTGGTTTATGGTGATTTTTCAGCTGCATAAGCGATTAACAGAATAACCCGGATGTCCGCAACAGGCCCGCTTAAAACAGCGGGCTCTGATTCTCAACTAATAGTGATTTTGCTAATGTACGTAGAACACCGCTTCAACCGGATTATGATCACTTTTAGCCTTTATTTCCTGTATGTAGTCTAATTGTAGATTGGTGTCGTTAAGCTCATAGGAGTAGCATATTGGTGTGGGATTATCTATATCTCTGCTGCGTCGGTTGATATAACACCATAAACGCTCATAGACTTGATCGAGCGTTGCCATTTCAGTAAAAGTTAATTTTCCTTCATAGTATTCTGACTGGAAAAAGTCAACAACACGGCCAGTATTAGTGGAGGTTTGAGTTAAATTTGTACCTAGAATATCATGAATGATATCCATACCC
>CBDUHU010000133.1:0-8480 GCA_965366725.1 uncultured Kangiellaceae bacterium | reverse complement strand
GTTACCGCCTTAACATTGACAGATATTTCAGGAACTAATCTTCTCATTAAGTCTATTGGTTCTACTATTTACCTTGCAATAACGGGCGGCTCCTCTATAACAATAACTCAAAGGAACTACTTATGAATAATAAACTTTTATTAATAATACTTGCTATTTTTTTACCACCTATCGCTGTTTTCTTAAAAAAAGGTGTTGGTAAAGACTTAATCATCAATATTATTTTATGTATCTTATTTTTCCTTCCTGGCGTCATTCATGCGCTCTGGTTAGTCACCAAATAGTTCTGTTATTAGAAATTTATCAACCTCAGTTTGCGGAAGCTTACCCTTGCCGCAAACTGACTTAGTCTGAGTTTCCCGAACGACCCCCTTCATAATGGCTTTTTCATTTCATTTATAACTACAAGCTATTTGGTATATTCGATAAAATTAGGTATCTTCTGAACAGATGTTTTAGACGGCTATACATCTTTGAAATAAAGAGCTAATAGCCAAACAGAACTGATTAATGCTAGTATCAGCTAAACTAGCCAACTGACTAAACTGCAAAACAGATTAAATGATGAACATTAGATTTTTAAATATATTACCAATTACCGGCTCCATTACCACCGGCACTACGATGAGAATTCATCCCGTGGTCATTGGCTAATGCACTAAAAATAAAGAATTTTAAAAGCCCGTGACTCCTCCAGGAATCACGGGCTTTTTTTTAACCTTAGAGAACAGTAATGAAAGTACTTAAATTTGGCGGCTCTTCACTGGCCAACGCTGATTGCTTCAATCGAGTAGCAAAAATTATTCACCATAATAGTTTACAATCTGATTTATCAATTGTAGTCAGTGCTCCACAGGGCGTAACTAATGATCTAGTCAATTTGATTGAGGGTTTAGCAAACGGCCGAGAAGACGAAAAAGCGTTAGCTAACCTGAAAGCAAAGTTGTCATATCTGCTAGGGGCTTCATTGTCTGATTATCCACAACTAGACAGTAACAAACTGGAAGAAATTTTTGACAGCATCATGACGAAGCTTAACCAGTTAATTCAGGGAGCGAAACTGTTATCTCATTGTCCAGAATCCACTCAGGCTCAAATATTAAGTAGTGGAGAAAAATTCAGTGTTGCACTATTAACAGCCTTCATTAGTTTACACAAACACCGGGTGAGTGAAATCAATCCGGAGAAATTTTTGACAACTGATACTCGCTCAGCCGAACCAGTTGCTGATCTTGATGTTTCTCGAAATCGCTTTTCTCAAAATTACCCAAAGCTGGAAAAAATTAGCATCATGCCCGGTTTTATTGGTATTAACCACAAAGGTGAAACAACAACTCTTGGAAGAAATGGCTCAGACTACTCCGCCGCTGTACTGGCGGTCTGTCAACAAGCTTCAACCTGCGAAATATGGACTGATGTTGATGGCGTTTATAATGCAGATCCTCGATTGGTACCTGATGCGCAGTTGATTAAAACTATGTCATACCATGAAGCGATGGAACTTTCTTACTTTGGCGCGAAAGTACTTCATCCAAAAACAATTTCGCCACTTTCGTTATACCAGATACCCTGTCGTATCAAAAACACTCATTCCCCGGAGAGTTCAGGTACCCTGATATCGAATCAAACAACGCCAGGAGAAATGGTCAAAGCGGTATCTAATTTGTCCGATGTTGCAATGGTGAATGTTTCAGGCCCAGGAATGAAAGGAATGGTAGGAATGGCCAGTCGGGTTTTTTCTGCCATTAGTTTAGCCAATATTTCGGTGATAATGATAAGTCAGTCATCTGCCGAATATTGCATCAGTTTTTGTGTACCGGGAGAAGAAGCGGAAGCTGCACGAGAGTGCCTCAATCAAGCTTTTGAACTGGAATTAAAAAATGAACTACTCGAACCAATTTCAATTAAAAGAGAGCTAGCCGTTATTACTTTAGTTGGTGATCATATGCAACAACAAAAAGGTATTGCTGCTAAATTCTTTAAGGCACTATCACAAGCCAGAGTGAATATTATTGCAATTGCTCAAGACTCTTCAGAGCGAAGTATTTCAGCAGTAATAAGAGATCAAAGAACCGATGATGCGGTTAAAGTTTGTCATCAGAACTTATTCCTGGAAAAGCCAGCCATCGATGCATTTATTATTGGTTGTGGAACTGTTGGTAAGGAGCTGATAGCCCAAATAAAACGCCAGCAACAATGGTTAAGTGATAAGCATATCGCGTTAAACGTTGTGGCAATTGCAAATAGTAAAAAATTACTATTAAACAAACAGGGGGTTGACCTTAACCACTGGGAGAACGAATTAGAATCCAGTAATAGCAGCCTATCATTATCAGAACTAAACCAATTTGTCAGCGATGCCCATCTTAATAACCCGGTCATCATCGATTGTACCAGTAATGAATCAATCGCCATGCAATATCAGGAGTTTCTTAATCACGGCTTTCATGTAGTAACTGCCAACAAAAAAGCGAACACCGCCAGTTATGACTTCTATCAAAAGCTTCGTCTGACAGCCCAACAAAAACAACGGCGATTTCTTTATGAAACTAACGTTGGTGCCGGACTACCTGTAATCGACAACCTCCAGGGATTACTCAGAGCTGGTGATGAACTGATTCAATTTGAAGGAATTTTATCAGGCTCTCTCTCCTATATTTTTGGCGAAATTCACAATGGACTAAGCTTGTCCGAAGCAACGACTAAAGCTCGCGAACTGGGCTATACAGAACCTAACCCTGCGGAGGATCTCAGTGGTCTGGATGTTGCTCGAAAAGTACTGGTAATGGCTCGTGAAGCCGGTCTTAAATTAGAATTATCCGATATTCAACTAGAACCTGTAATCTCTACAGAGCTTGCACAGCTAACTGACGCAGATGAATTGCTTAAACGACTACCTGAATTTGATAATACAATACAATCCATTGTTGATAGTGCTGAAAAAAATAACCAGGTACTTCGCTATGTGGCCAGTATTAAAGACAAACAATGCAAGGTAGGTATTCAGTCGGTAGATTCTCAACATCCGCTTTTTAATATTGCTAATGGAGAAAATGCGCTGGCGATACACACCCGCTATTATCAACCTAAACCTTTTGTTATCAGAGGATATGGCGCTGGTGCTGCGGTGACAGCAGCGGGGTTGTTCGGCGATCTTTTACGCACACTTTCCTGGGAGCAGGAGTATTAACTCCAGGCTTGCGACTACTTTGATAACTAATGAGTCTCAAGAGAATCGAACACTTCTCTTGAGTATTGATTCAATTTAGCATAACGTCTTAGTTAGCAGAAACACTACTTTCAGGATTATTTAATTATGGCAGTTTCAATTTTCGCACCTATATCAATTGGCAATGTAAGCGTTGGCTTTGACACGCTCGGCCTTGCTGTAACTCCTTTGGATAACTCTCTGGTTGGCGATATTGTTACAATTGAATCCAATCTGAATAATCAAGAGAATGAGTTCACCTTATGTGGAACTCACGCCGTAAAATTGCCACAGGAAAAAAATCAAAATATTGTCTGGCAGTGCTTTGAAGCTTTTAATAAAAAGCTTGTTGAAAAAAATATATCCCTGATCCCGCTTAACATCACCTTAGAGAAAAACATCCCTGTCAGTAGTGGACTCGGTTCAAGTGCCTGCTCTGTTGTTGCTGCTTTTGTTGCACTCAATGAATTCTACCAAACGCCATTTAGCCAACTTGAATTACTAAAATTAATGGGGTTATTAGAAGCAGAAATAAGTGGAAGTCTTCATTATGATAATGTGGCTCCTTGCTATCTGGGTGGCCTGCAGTTAATGTCTAACGATCCAGAAAAAATTACTCAAAGCCTACCCACATTTGATGATTGCTACTGGCTGGTTGCCTATCCCGATGTGATAGTCAGTACCAAAGCGGCTAGAGAAATACTGCCTCAATCATACGAAAGAGAAACTCTGATTCAATTTGGTCAGAATCTTGCCGGATTTATTGATGCCAGTTATCGTCAAGATAAACAACAGGCTTTTTCGGCATTAATTGATGTGGTCGCAGAGCCCTTCCGTAAAGAACTATTACCTGACTACGAATTAAATAAACAAAAGTTAACCGAGCTAGGTTGTCTTGCAGTTGGGATATCTGGCTCAGGACCAACATTATTTGCAGTAACAGACAGTCTGGAAATTGCAGAAAAAAGTGCCCTCTGGCTGCAACAAAATTATCTTCGCTCGGAACAAGGGTTTGTCAAAATCTGTAAGACCGATCAGATTGGTGCCAGAAGAATTTAAAAATTCAAAAAATGAGAGAAATAGAGTGAATCTTTATAATTTATCAGTTCAGTCACAAGTGGTTAACTTTGAAACAGCAGTAAGAACAGGCCTGGGTAAAAATCAGGGATTATTCTTTCCAAGGAAGATAGTCCCTCTTGAAAATATCAATTCTCTGCTAAAGCTTGGAGCAAAAGAACGTAATTTGCAAATACTTTCACCATTTGTCGCTGATAGTATTAGCAAACAATCACTACAACAAATTATCGAGAAGACATTCGTTTTTGACACACAACTAACCCCTGTCTCAGACTCATAATACTGTCTGGATTTATTTCATGGACCGACCTTGGCATTTAAGGATTTTGGTGCCAATTTTATGGCCAACTGCTTACAATCTTTCGCAAGCACTAAACCAATCACTATATTAACAGCAACATCTGGCGATACAGGTGCTGCAGTGGCCCATGCATTTCATGGAAGAAAAAATATTCGGGTCGTTATATTGTTCCCAAAAGGAAAAATCAGTGAACTTCAACAAAAAATGTTTACCACTCTGGGTGACAATATACACACTATTGCAGTCAATGGTAGTTTTGATGACTGTCAACAATTGGTCAAGCAGAGCTTCGATCACCCTGAACTAATTGAATCAATTGGATTAAACTCAGCCAACTCGATAAACATCAGTCGCTTACTTGCCCAGGTTTGTTATTATTTTGATGCCTTTTCCAGATTACCGAAAGATAAGCGCGAACAGGTTGTTGTCGCCGTGCCAAGTGGCAACTTCGGCAACCTATGTGCCGGCATAATAGCCAAAACTCTTGGACTTCCGATTAAGCGCTTTATTGCTTCAACCAATCTAAACGATACAGTCCCAAGATACCTTCAATCTGGTAAGTGGTTGCCCAATAAAACTGTCGCAACGATTTCAAATGCGATGGATGTTAGTAAACCCAATAATTGGCCACGTATTGAGTACCTGATAGACAGTGGACAGTTTTCTAAGAGCCAACTGACAGGTAATGCGGTTAATGAAGAAGAAACCAGAGCAGCACTTAAGCATTTATACCAATCAGGTTATGTGAGTGAACCTCATGCAGCTGTTGCTTATCAGGGGCTAAAGCAATCGTTAACACCTGATGAAACTGGAATATTTTTAGGCACTGCTCACCCAGCAAAATTTAAATCAACCGTTGAAGAAATTCTTAATATCAAACTGCCCATGCCGAAAGCACTTGCAGGTTGTGCTGAAAAGAAAGATTTGTCTTTAGAGCTTGATGCCAATTTTAGTCAACTGAGAGACTACCTTGATAATTTAAAATAAAACAGGTTTAAGCTACGTCAAACTCTATACTAAATACCTTTAAAGTGGCCTGAGAAAACAAAAGGGAGGAAGATAAGCGCCTTCCTTTTCGCTTAAAAAACAACTGGCCACAAGTAAATATTTACCGGAGAGCATAGCAAAGAAGAGAAAGTATCACCCAGTTAGAGTTTCTACAGCCAGACAACTGCTAGATGAATAACTCAGATCATTATAGGTTGCTATTATTTACATTTACCACCAACCCCTCATTTGCTAGTATTTTCTCTTTTTTGGATTTTCATCCAGACTTTATGCATCAGTATAAGTTTTCATCATTTGTCTTTACCCCTCATTCATTATCTCTTTCCAATAGTGAAGGTGCTGTTGAGCTACGCCCAAAATCTGCACAATTACTAAAATACCTCATAGAGAACAAACAAATTGTCTGTAATAAAGACAAACTACTTGAAGTGATCTGGTCTGAGTCAGTGGTATCAGAAGGCGTTGTTTATGATGCAATAAAAGAACTAAGGCAGGTTTTAGGTGACTCACCAAAAACTTCACATTTTATCCAGACCTTTCCTAAAAAAGGCTATCAGTGGATATGCCCTTGCGAGTTAACCAATATAACTAAAACGCCAAGAAAGAAGAACTTAAAGTTATTCCGACAACTCTCTCAATATTGGTTAATGTATACACTGATTGCCATTATGGGTGTTTCACTCTGGTATTTTGGTGCTCGATTTTCTCAACCAAATAATCCACATTCAATAGTTAAATCAGTAAACCCCAAAGCACTGGTTGTTGTTCTCCCATTTATTAATCAGACAGTCCACAAAAATGCAAACTGGATTACCAACGGGCTAATGGAAATGTTGGAAAATAACCTGGCTTATCAAGATTCTTTTTACACCTACCCCAGTATCGATGTTATTGCTTTGAGCGAGCACTATATAAAAGAACCAGACATTAAGGTTAACGAAGCAGAAATTGAACGAATTTCTAAAGCGACTAACGCTGACTATGTTATTTCAACCGTTATTAGCGGACAGCCTGACAACTATCAGGCAGAAGCTATTATTTACACTACAGGTGTACCGCTAGCAGCGAGCCAAAAGGTATCCAGTCAGGCAACCGGAGAATTAATCACTCAATTAAGCTTTCAATTGACTGATCGTCTGGTGCGTTCAGACTCATTAATCGACCGCTTTGAATCAATTAGCCATGATGATTTTACAGTAAGAGCACTTGCTGAAGGTAATCAGGCTTTCTTGTCTAGAAAATACGCTCATGCGAAGCATTATTATGAAATTGTCAAACAACGATTTCCTGATTTTTTGATAGGTGGATACCGATTAGCTAAAACCGAGTTAGAACTGGGTAACATAAAGTCAGCAAGAAAAAACCTTGATAAACTTATGATGAAAAGTGAACTAGACAAAAATAAGTTGCTTAAAGCGCGTGTCTTGATGTTACTGGGAAAGATTAATTACTATCAGCAGGCATTTGTAATTGCCGAAGAACAATTTAATGAATCCCAGCAGATTTTTAATTCTCTTAATGAAAAGAAATGGGTTGCCTGGCTTTATATTCTCAATAGCCGTGTCGCACAAATGACCCAACGAAATCAACAGTCAGCCCAATTATTGTATCAAGCACTTTCTATTTATAAACAGATTAACCACCGTTTAGGTGAAGGATGGACATTAGAGTTTTTAGCTCAACTTTCACAAGCAGAAAATAATATAGAGCAAGCAAAACTATTGCTTGAACGTTCAAAGATCGTCAGAAGTCGAGCAGGAAACCAATTGGGAGTTGCTGCAACTCTGGTAAAACTGGGAAATCTTGAACTATTAACCGACGATAAAAAATCACTAAAATGTTTCACTCAGGCACTTGAAATTTATCAGCTTATCGGAGATCGCTTAGCGGAACAGAAAGCTTTACAAGCGCTTTCTGGATATTGGTTAACAAAAAATGATCATAAAAAATCACAGTTTTATATTGATAGAATGTACCTAAATGCAAAAATTTTGGAAAATGAAAAACTAAAACTGGATGCAGGAAGCGCAGAAGTCCGTTTACTACTCGCTCAACAAAACCTGATCGGAGCAAAAGAGAAAGTCACATCAATGCTCGAAGTTAGCCGTCACCTGGGTTACAGCATGCTTACCAAAGTGTATGAAAACTATTTGCTTGAAATCAGTCAGGCAACTGAGGAAAAGCCATCCCTTAGTGCCAAACTGAATCTAGCAATATAGAACTCAGACTTTCAACTTAACCAGTTACACCTGGACTCACGTCACATAAAGCTATTTTATTCTCTTCCAGCTACCAATTAGTCCCCATGACAAAAGTTATCGAAAACCATAATAAACGTTATTTTTCAATACTCTATAACCTTAACCTTCCTAGGAAAACATCGTATTTCAATTATTTATTATTGTTTTTCGATAAATAAACATTGCATATCAATAAATTTAGTTGTAATATTTTTAACCAATGAACAACCTGACAAATTAACTAAAAGCTCATTTGTCACACAACATAGTAGTTCAGACAACTCATGAAATAACAGAATTTAAGGAGATAGCTATGAACACTTTCGCCATACTGATACCAGCACTATTACTTTATGTAGGATTCATTTATTGGTTACTAATACGGCTTAAATACAAACAAATTTGGAGTGGTGGTGTTCAAGCCATTGCTAGTACAGCTAACAATCGATTGACTCGTTTTGTAAAACGAGTTCTTGATTTTTTCATGATTCTATTGTCTACAGCAATCGTTGTTTGGCCACTATTGCTTGCTGTTATGGCAATATCACAACAGGACATTCCTACCTGGGGAGTTGACATTGACATTTTTTCAGGTTTTAAAATTGATCTTAATGAACTGCAAGGCGTAGAAGCGTCTGGATTGAGA
>CBDUHU010000132.1:0-8503 GCA_965366725.1 uncultured Kangiellaceae bacterium | reverse complement strand
TTAAACTTCTCGAGCAACTGGCTTAATCGATAGCTTAAAGGCCTCGCAGCAGCCTGCGACATTAGCGAGAAACCAATTGGGGTAGGACGGTTATAGTGAACAATTTTATCAGTTTTTTCCAATATCAACTGGAGCACCCGTAGTTCTTTTATAAAGCAGGGAAAACTGGATAAAACGCCGGTATTGATGCTGACCAGAAAATGACAGTCTACGCTGGCACCTTTTCCAAGATTAAACATATCCCAAAGATCATTCTCTTCAGTAAGAAAAAAAATCACCGTATCATTTTCAGGTACACTCCTGGCTTTTTCGATATAATCAATCGGTCCAGTTCCTGGCACACCATGATTAAGCACTTGACTGTGATCACCCAGTATAGATTGTAACTGACTTGCAATTGTTTCTTCATCACTCAAGCCCCAACCAAAGACCTGAGAGTCACCGAATAAATGAATCCGCCGATTAGTATTAACTGATGAATGAGCTGTATGCCTTAACTGCTTATTATCGACAGACACCATAATCTCACGGCCAAACTGATGAGTCAGACTATGACTATTTTTTTTTAACTGATAGCCATTTATTTTCTTCTCAAAAACAGCCGGGGTGAACACCGCATTTGAATACAAAAATCTCAACATAATTTCACTAACGATTAATATGCCAACGAAAATGATTAAATATCTGCTCCAGTATGATTGAAATAATCGAGTGATAACTATTCCCCCTGATTAATTTTCTGATAGAACTGTTTTGCAATAACTTCATTGGCGAGCGGAGTCAAATGATGGCTGCTTCTGTCAAATACTTCTTCAGCAGTTAACTGACTGATTGACAAGCTCGCTTTTACATTTGGAATGCCTTTATCATCAAGAAAGCGAGTTAAACGTCGTTGATAACGATTAAGTATTTCTCCTCCCTCCCTGACCTTTGCACGCCATTGAAGAAATAACTCTTCTGATGGATAAAAATGATTGTATTTATCAAACTCGCTGTGAAAGACCTGATAATCATTAGGAACCAGCAGCACTGTTTTGCTCACTCTATCCGGCCATAAATTAAGTAAGCGTTCACAGGAATCAGCAATTGCTTTAGCATAAACTTTACTTTCCTTATCATTAAGCATAAAAAGTACGGGATTTGTTCCTGGAGCCATCGACCAGACACCACCAAAAAGAGCCTGTTTTATCAGAGTAAAGTCCAGATAAAGAAAACTATTAACCCCCAGCCATTGCGAAAGCCCCTGGAAATTAGCCACTTTTCCACTTGTCCGACCTAGATACATTTCATCCAGGTCATTTCCTTCATTCAAATATAAAACAACCTTCTCCAGACTTTCTGAATGAACCAGGGAAATATCTTTAGCCCATGAATACAAACTTTCAACATCAGCTCCGGCAACTGCCGCAATACCAACTTCTGACGGTTCAAACTGATATAGCTCAGCAAGTTTAGCAGCCAGGGTGTCTCTAGCTTCCATTCCCCAGCCTAAAGCCTGCGAGTCTCCAATAATTAACATTTTATAAGCAGCTCTCACATCATCTTCTGAAGAGCAGTCAATATGGCGAATACCCAGTTCATCAGTACAAATACGATGAACATCACGTTGAGGAAGTTGCACCTGATAGTCAATATCGGAAGGCATTCTTGGTGTGTTATAACTATCAGTGATATGCGGAATAGCCGGTCGTTTGCCCCAATGAACAAGACGGCTTCCCAGCTCAAGTATCAGTAAAATCAATGAAACTACAAACAGCATTTCGATAACGATAGCACCACTTAACCTTAAACGAGCACCCCAGGTTTCATCCCCGTTATTAAAATTTTCATGCTGGTTAAGTTCATCCTCTAAACTTGTTGGCATAGCAGTTTATCCGGTTTTAATTTTCTCGACTTCAGTTCGCTCAATTTTAGCTCTATCTACTTCACTAGACCCGATAACTTATGTGTCTCGATTACTTTTAATAAATGCTAGATTATGTATAAAAAACAACCTTAGATTACCTTATAGCCAGCACCGCCTCAACTAAATTCAATAATAATTATCCACTAAAACCTGACTCATTCAGAATCAGTCATTTTTTCGTTCATTAGCACAACACAAAGGTCTACCAGGTATTGTGGGTGCTTCCGGTAATTCAGGTACATTATTCTAAATTAAGACTATTGATAACACTTCAGCTCAGCCATAACTCCTTTCAACGAGAGACACTTTAACTCTGAATTTATTTTTGAGATAATTTTCCAAAATATAACGCTATGACGAACTCAAACTTCTATGAAATACAATTTGAAACGCTTTAGATTAACACCTCAAGCAGTATTTCTCGTACAATAACTCAGTTGGATAATTCAAATAATAATGGTTAAATAAATATTTAATGTCTCTACAACTACTTTATCAACAAGCCATCAAACAACATAGTCATAATCCCATTGGCAATAACATCAACTTTTCCCCAACTCATAGTGCCGAGGGTTATAATGCCAGCTGTGGCGATGAACTTAATCTGTACTTACAACTGAGCGGGACAGAACCATTGATAGCGGTAGAAACTATCTGGTTTGATTCGGACGCCTGTGCAATTTGTACAGCCTCGGCTTCCTTACTATGCGAACATTGCCTGGGGAAAAAAGCCACACAACTTCGTCTAGATATTTATGACTTTACTCAGACAATCGAAAATAATACAACACTAACCATCGAATCGATTAAATGCTTAACCGCTGTATCCTCCCATCCAAGCCGAAGGAACTGTGCACTGTTGCCCTGGAAGACTCTTCTCGAAGCATTAGACACACCGGTTATAACGCGGTTAAAGCCAGAATTGGAAATGTGATTAATGTATAGTCTTTTCCAATCACTCAAACATTTTGATCATCAGAAAAATTATGTATTAGCTGTTATTGTTGCAACCGAAGGCTCTACCTACCAGAAAACCGGCAGCTTAATGCTGATTGATCAATCATTAAATTATTGGGGACTGATGAGCGGTGGATGCATTGAAGAGGACATTCTTTTACACTGCAAGGAAGTATTCAAAACAGAATGTTCGAGTTTAATTAATTATGATATGCGTGGAGAAAATGACCTTCTCTGGGGAATGGGCCTGGGCTGTGATGGCGCTTTAGAAATAAAACTAACCTATCTTCCAGCCAGAGAAAAACACTATGGTTTTTTTAGCATTCTGCAAAAAACCTACCAGGGAAGCAATTATCTGATTGTATTGGATAGTCATATACAAAATAATGGAAAAAAAGAAACGATTGAATATATTCAAAGAGCGAAGCATGCAGAGAATTTTGATTATCAGTCAAATAATTTATCTCTTCCATCTAAGGCTAAAAAAGCGCTCAATAAACTATTTATCCGTTTAGATTCTCCAATAAACCTGTTAATTTGCGGCGGCGCGCCAGACGTACCGCCGGTGACTGCAATAGCCTTTCAACTGGGATGGAGAACAACTGTTATTGACCACCGCAAAGATTATACATCTCGAATAAATTTTCCGATGGCCAGCGATCTTCTCCACATAAAGCGCAGCCAATGGCATGACTTTGAGCTCGCTAAATTTGATGCCTGTGTAATTATGAGCCATCAATTTGAAAGGGATAAAGACTATCTTTGCCGTGCCTTAAACAGCGTGCTACCTTATATTGGATTACTCGGTCCAAAAAAGCGTAGAGACTCTCTTTTAAAAGCCTGCGGCAGTAGTTATTCACAACAAAGAGGCCGCGTATTTGGGCCTGTCGGACTAGATATTGGCGCAACAACACCAGAGACCATTGGATTGTCAATTATTGCTGAAATTCAAGCAATGATTACAGCAAAATTAAACAAAAACGGTTACCTGGAGAAAACAGCATAGTGACTTCTTTAGCAACCATTATTATTGCCGCTGGTAACTCTTCCAGACTAGGGCACTCTAAGCAGCTAATAATAAGAGACAATGAAAACCTCTTGCAAAGTATCATTAATAAGGCAGAACAAATTGACAGCGATGTGTACTGCATCCTGGGTTATCAGTCTGAACAGATACTCAATCAAATTAATACAAAAAAAACTCGCTTTATCGTCAATAAGAATTGGCAAATCGGCATGGGTAGTTCTATTGCATGCGGAATGAAACAGATAGGAAAACATATTGAGAGTGTCTTGATTTTATTATGTGATCAATGGGCATTGTCAACGACAGATATACACACTCTATATAAGCAATGGCGGCATAATCGCGATAAAATAGTTGCTAGCTATTATCAGGAAAAAAAGAGTGAACAACCAACTCTTGGAGCACCCGCAATATTTCCACGAATTTACTTTCCTCAGTTAGCTGAGCTAACCAGCACAGGCGCTAGAAAGTTACTCATAAAAAACCAGCACAAACTTATAAAAGTTAATTTACCAAATGCAGGTTTTGATCTGGATACAACAGAAGACTTAGCTTTATTAAGAAGTATTTATAAAAATTAATTGATAATAAATAACAAGGAAATAGGAGAATAAGATGATCGAATTAACCATTAATGGGAAGCGACGTCAATTAGATCTCGATCCTGAGATGCCATTACTATGGGCATTAAGAGACAGTTTAAAATTGACAGGTAGTAAATATGGATGCGGTAAAGGCTTGTGTGGTGCATGTACCATTCATATTGATGGTGTTGCTGTACGCTCATGCATTACTCCTGTTGCAGCAGCTAAAGATAAACAAATCACCACCATCGAAGGACTATCTGAAAACGCAGATCATCCGGTACAAAAAGCGTGGCAGGATTTGAATGTTGCTCAGTGCGGCTATTGTCAATCAGGCCAGATAATGTCAGCTTCAGCTTTATTGTCAACTAATGACTCACCGACTGACCAGGATATTGATTATGCAATGGCGGGTAACATATGTCGATGTGGCACCTATCCTCGAATCCGTGCCGCAATTCACCAGGCAGCCAGGTTAGCCAAGGAGATTAAATAATGATAATAAAAAATGTTAGCCGCCGCCAGTTTCTTAAAGGACTTGGTATCAGTGGCGGAAGTATGGTGCTTGGCGTTCAACTTTCTTCAGTAACAGCTGCAGGAAAAGTACCCCAACAAGATTTTCAACCCGACGTATTTATTTCTATTGCCAACAATGGTCAGGTTACGATTATTTGTCACCGCAGTGAAATGGGACAAGGAGTGAGGAGTACTCTGCCCTTGCTGGTTGCAGATGAAATGGAAGCCGATTGGCAAAGAGTGACGGTTGAACAGGCGCTTGGCGATCGCAAATACGGTAGCCAGAATACAGATGGTTCAAGAAGTGTAAGAAAAAATTATCAGAAACTAAAAGAAGCTGGCGCAATTGCCAGAACTATGCTCCAACAGGCTGCAGCAAAAGTATGGAGTACATCAGCTGAAAAAATTGAAATATTTAATCATCAGGCATTGTTGAAAGGAACCAAACAGGTACTCGACTTTTCCAAACTAATTGAAATAGCTGCCACTCTCGATGTTCCCGATCGCAAATCTCTTCAATTGAAGTCTGAAGCAGATCAACGTTATATCGGCAAAGACAACATTAAGCTTCTAGATGGTGAAAAAATCATACGGGGCGACACCACATTTGGTTTTGATGTTGATTTTGAAGGTTTAAAAATAGCCGTTATTGCCAGACCACCAGTGCTTTTTGGCCATGTTAAATCTTACGATGCCAAGGCAACTTTAAAAATACCTGGAGTAATAAAAGTTGTCGAACTTCCGGCGCTCAAGCCACCTGCTGTTTTTAATATGTTGGGTGGAATAGCAGTTATTGCAGATAACACCTGGGCAGCTCTACAAGGGAGAGACAAACTAAAAATTGAGTGGCAGCATGGCACTAATCAAAACTACTCGACGGTAGAGCACGAAAAAGTTTTTCAGGAGTCTCTGGAAAAGCCAACTCAGGTTGTCAGAAAAAGAGGCGATATCAAGATTGCAGAAAAAAATGCAAGCCAGAAAATTGAAGCAAACTACTATGTTGCGGGTCTGGCACATGCACCGATGGAGCCACCTGCAGCAACTGCACAACTAACAGAAGATGGAATAGAAGTGTGGACCTGTACCCAGACACCTCAATCGGCACAGCAAAATGTCATGGGAGTACTACAAATTCCACGCGAGAAAGCAGATAGTGTCAAAGTTAACGTCACACTTCTTGGTGGTGGCTTTGGTAGAAAGTCTAAACCAGATTATGTAGCGGAAGCTGCCTACCTTGCTAATGAAACAAAGCTTCCGATTAAAGTATTGTGGACAAGGGAAGATGAGATCCAACATGGATATTATCACTCTCCCAGTTACCAGAAACTATCGGCCTCGTTGGATGATAACGGGAAAGTAACCAGCTGGTATCATGGTATGGTTAATCACCCTATCGGTGCAACCTTTAATCCTGCCGCAAAGACCGCGGGCTCAGCAGATCTTGGTCAGGCGGATATGATGTATGACGTCCCCAATATACTGATTGACCTTGGGGATACTGATACTTTTCTGCGTATAGGTTGGGTGCGCTCTGTAACCAATATCAACAACGCTTTTGCTGCTTCTTCTTTTGTTGATGAACTCGCTTATGCATCAAACAAAGATCCGAAAGAGTTCCTACTTTCACTAATCGGTAAAGACCGAAATGTCGACTTTGAGAAAGATAATTACAAATATGGCAACTATGGAGAGTCTTTGGCGCAATACCCTGCCGACACTGCTCGCTTAAAAGGTGTTATTAATCGAGTAGCAGATGAGGCTCATTGGGGTAAAAAGCTGGACAAAGGTCATGGGGTTGGAATTGCAGCACACCGAAGTTTTTGTAGTTACGTCGCAATAGTGGTGGAAGTCTCTAGCGAAAAAAATGGCAAGATTAAGATTGAGTCAATTGATATTGCAGTGGATGTCGGAAAAGTACTTAACCCTGATCGCGTCCGTTCCCAATTGGAAGGTGCAGCGATTTTTGCAACCAGTTTGGCTTATTATGGCAACATTACGGCACAAAATGGCGTAATTGAACAAAGTAACTTTCATGATTATAAAATGGCCAGAATTTCACAGTTCCCAGAAATAAAAGTCCACATTATAAAAAGTGAAGAATTACCAACTGGTATTGGCGAGCCAGGAGTTCCCCCATTTGCACCGGCGTTATGCAATGCAATATTTTCGGCAACTGGAAAACGCTACCGTCGCTTGCCTTTGGAACAATATGGCATAATATAAAATTATAAACGCCAACACTATCGTTACGCGTTGCAGATCCTCTATAATGCCTCACTTCAAAGCGGTCTGGTTACTTATGTTGCCAGACCGCTAGATTATTTTTAGACATCCCCTGGTACTTTAAAATATTGCAACTCAGACTATTTTAACGTTTCACCTGAGCCTGACTACAACATTTGGGCAACAGTTAAAACAATGGGTTAACGTCAACGCTTTCGGTATAAGAAGTTAATTAAATATCCGGTATTTAATTAACTTCTATAAAACTTGTGAAAAATATGAATAACATCAGTTTATTTCTCGGCTCAGCAATTATCTGGGGATCAACATGGATAATGATCACTTTTCAATTAGGTGTTGTTGAACCTATGGTATCTGTTCTTTACCGGTTTACTCTGGCAAGTCTATTTTTATTCAGCTTTTGCCTTTTCAGGAAAAGATCATTTCACTTCTCATCTTCAGAGCATTTGCTTATCTTTTTGCAGGGGTTATTATTATTTGGTATAAACTATTGGATGACTTACCTTGGTATTACCAAAATTAATAGCGCTCTTGCGGCAATACTGAGTACCAGCATCGTATACTTTAATGTCATATTTGCCAGAGTCTTTCTTGGAGATAAAATCCGTACAGAAGTTTTGGTAGGTGCCACAATAGGTGTGCTAGGTATTATTCTAATCTTTATGCCTGAAATTAATATTAGCGGCAACATGGATGAAACCTGGAAAGGAATTTTTCTAATATTAGCCGGTAGCATATTTGCATCTCTTGGCAATATTGTTTCAGCAAAAACACAGCGAAAAAGTATTCCAGTAATGCAGGCTAATGCGCTAGGAATGGGCTATGCTTCTGCTTTCCTTGCATTGCTGGCATTAGCTAATGGTTATCAGTTTACTTTTGAATGGACCTATAGCTATATCAGTTCCTTGGTCTATCTGGCGTTATTTGGTTCAGTCATTGCCTTTGGCGCATTTTTAACACTGGTTGGGAGAATAGGTCCGGATAAAGCAGGATATGTCACCCTGGTCTATCCAGTGATCGCAATGTTCATATCTACATTTTTTGAAGACTATCAATGGACAATAATCGGCATATTTGGACTATTGATTATTCTCATCGGAAATTTCGTTGCTATGGGAAAATACCATCACTTACCACTATATCAACGCTGGAAAGCCAATTAGAGGCCTCCACCCTATCAAAAAACCGGTGTTGTGGCTGTCATCAGTAAGGGGATATGACAAAACTGGATATTATTTCGCCAGGTAGCCTTTAATAGCCGCATCCAAT
>CBDUHU010000131.1:0-8538 GCA_965366725.1 uncultured Kangiellaceae bacterium | reverse complement strand
TCTCTTTTTGCAGCAGTTCAGCTGATTGAAGTTGAATAAGCACTGAATATATAGCATGCAATGTTTGATTGTTTGCGAAGGCTTGAACGCCAAAAGTCTCAGCAATAACTAGATTGACTTTAACTTTGATATTAGAAGGGTTTTTTAGGTTTTTTTTAATAATATTAAGCTGTTCTAATGTTTTTGTTCGATTGAATCGATACTTTACCGCAACAAGATATATTGTTGCAATATCGCCATATATTCCTTTATGAAAAGCTTGGTAATCATGTTTTAAAATAGTTAAATATTTTTTTGCCTGAGAAAAATCATCACTCATCAAATAATATAAACTTAAATCAAGTAGTTGTTGCGCTTTATTATCTTCTTCTTGAGTTGCTAACTTCTGCTCAAGTATAGGTATCAACCGGTGATAATCAGCTTTATTGCTATCCTGTATCAACTCGAGCAACTTGTCTGCTATCGTCAATAGTTCGTCAGAATCATTGCTACTGGCACTTTCATTTGCTAATAAATTAGAACTCAATATTATGAGTAGACAACCAATAAGCGAAAATTTATTTTTCAATTAAGTTATTTCTTATTATGATAATTATTAATATGATCATAATAATAGACTATATAACTAAAAAAGACAGTGCTTCTCTATAACTAGCAGTTAAGGGAACTAGTTAGCATTTATTAATATCAGTGACCAACGTAAAGCAAATCAGAATTATTTTTCTTACGCACTAGATGTAAACTGGTACAGGTTCCCTCATACGCCTCAGCAAAAATTGCGAATGACTCAGATAATGCGAAGTGCACCAGAATTATTAAGGCAATATCTTCAGTTTCACAACCCACTTTAATCGCAATTATGTTCTTCTTTCAGGAAATAGCCATACCAAAAGAAATTGCAGTCTCCTTGAGCGTTAGATTTACAATCAACTATATAGCTACATCCATAGATTCTGTAATTTTAGGATTAATATGCTCGCTGAATCCTACTGTTTTTTGTTGTTAATACTGAAAATTAATTTTTGTTAGCCAAAACTTCATCAATATAGTTTTATTAGCCCCTATCGATAAGTAGATAAAATTTATCCTACAGGGCAAGCTTGTCTTAATTTACTTTAGCTATTAAGATAATAGTGATAAAACGTTGATACTAAAAACAATTATAAAAATAGCCCATTTTTAAATTCAAGTCGGGTTGCTCTATTTTATTCACAGAAAGCTAGTTCAACACCCCCAATATGACTGTCATAAAAGATTGCGAAGCTTTCCTCTCCATATACCAGTCTAATGCATTTAAATATTTAGAGGAGCAAATAATGTTCAGTCCGGTCCTTGGTAAATTTTTTATATTGAGCCTTTTGTTAACGAGTATTGGTATTTCAGCAGAAACCGCTAATGGTAACCTCTCAGAAATATTATCGGATAACAACATATTGGTTGATAAAGAAACTAGCCCATCAGCAGTCGCAGATAATTTCTCTGAACTAGAAGCTGAAAGAGCAAGAGTTACTACTGAAATGTATTCAATCATGTACCAAATCAGCGGGTATTTTACCGAACTGGAACGTACACGAATGCTCGAGTCACAACGAGACTCTCTTAAGGCATTGGTTAATTCAATTCAAGACGATGAAAAGTTGGAGCAACTTAATTCCCGTCTTGATATTATTCTGAAACAGCTCGAAAACATTAGAAAATCTGAAATATTACCCAACCTTCGCTCTGTTAGCGGAAATTCACTCAGTAATTTTACAACCATTGAAGCAAGTGAAGGTATTCGTAGAATCCTTGAGAGCCATGTCAGTAAAATGCTTAAGGGAACTGACTCATTAAATGCGATAGGCTCAAAGGTTGCCGAACTCAATAATACAGACTCAGTAGCCCAGGACTTTAAGGCGCAAATAAGTTGGTCTTTTGCAGCTTTGGTTGGAGCCGTAATAATAGGCTTTTTTTACATTGCTCACGGCGATGAGAAAGTTCGTCGAACAATATTCAGTGGTGATTCAGGCATTCAATTTTTAACCTTGTTCTCGATAGTAATTGCGATTATTTTGTTTGGTATTACCGGGGTACTTGAAGGAAAAGAAATTTCAGCTCTTATCGGTGGTATTTCTGGTTACATACTAGGTAGAAGCTCAGTTCCAGGGGAAAATAATAAAAACGAAGTTAGCGAAAATGATTCTAAGACATGAAACTCCACGACAAGAGCGAGCAGCAGTTCGTTGTAGCTGGATATAATTGACTCACCGTCCAGAGTGTTTCCCTATCCTGTTATCAAGCAGAGGGGATTGATGAAAGTCAGGTTCAGATAGCAACACTGTAAAAAAGGCGCATAATATGCGCCTTTTTTGTCGCTTTAAACTAACTTATTTTTTCTTGCGCGCAGGGGGCAAGTCAGTGCAAGTTCCTTCATATGCTTCTGCAGAGAAAGCAAAAGACTCAGAAAGCGTTGGGTGAGCATGGACAGTCAATGCAATATCTTCAGCTTCACAGCCCATTTCAATCGCCAGACAGGCTTCACCAATAATTTCACCAGCATTAATACCGACTATTGCAGCACCTATAATTCGATTGTTTGACTTATCATAAATAGATTTCGCAAAGCCCTCAGTACGACCAGCACCAATAGCTCTGCCACTAGCAGCCCATGGAAAAGCACCAACTCCATAATCAATACCTTTCTCTTTTGCTTCTTTTTCGGTCAAACCCACCCAGGCAAGTTCTGGATCAGTATATGCCACGCTAGGTATACACTGAGGCTCAAAAACATGTTTTTTGCCAGCAATAACTTCAGCCACCACATGCGCTTCATGAGTTGCTTTGTGCGCTAACATTGGTTGACCAACCAAGTCACCAATAGCATAAATATTAGGAATATTGGTTCTCAGTTGATTATCAACCGCAATAAAGCCACGCTCATCAACATTCACTCCTGCTTTTCCTGCTTCAACCAGATCACCGTTAGGACGACGGCCTACAGCGGATAGAATTTTATCAAATCTTTGCGCTTCCTTAGGTGCTTTTTTACCTTCAAAAGTAACCCAGAGTCCATCATCTTTAGCTTCCACTTTAGTAACACTTGTTTCTAACATAATTGATTCGTACTGTTTTTTAACAAAACGATGCAATACTTTCACTACATCTTTATCGGCAGCAGGAACCAATTGGTCAAACATTTCAACAATGGTAATTTTGCTTCCCAGAGCGCGATAAACTGTCGCCATTTCCAGGCCAATAATACCGCCACCAATGACCAGCATTTTTTCAGGAACATCTTTTAATTCAAGCGCTCCAGTCGAATCAATGATCCGATCATCTTCAGGCAAAAATGGTAATTGAACAACTCGTGAACCTGCAGCAATAATGGCATTTTCAAACCCAATGCTTTTAACTTCATCGTTACCTTCAATTGACAGGGATGTAGACGAAGTAAACTTAGCGGTGCCTTTTACTACTTGAACCTTACGCATTTTTGCCATTCCAGATAAGCCTTTAGTCAACTGGCCTACAACACCGTCCTTGTACCCTCTTATTTTATCGATATCAATGTTCGGCTCACCAAATGAAACACCATGAGACTCCATACTTTTAGCTTCATCAATTACTTTTGCAGAGTGCAATAATGCCTTTGATGGAATACAGCCGACGTTTAAGCAAACACCACCCAAAGTTGAATGTTTTTCAACCAGAACGACATTTAAACCCAAATCCGCCGCTCTAAATGCCGCGGTGTAACCACCAGGACCAGCGCCAATGACAACAACTTGTGCCTGTATGTTATTACTCATAGTAACTTCACCTTGTAAAATAATAAAATTGGCCCGCATTTTAGCAGGCCAATGTTGTGTTCTTCGAAATTCAGACTACTTTAATAAGACGCGTCTGATATCATTTAATGTATTCGACAAATGTACCACAAACCTTGCCGCATCAGCGCCATCAATCACCCGGTGATCGTAGGACAATGACATAGGCAGCATCAATCGTGGAATAAACTCACTACCATTCCATATCGGCTGCATCTTATTACGCGACAAGCCTAAAATAGCAACATCTGGCCATTTTACAATAGGAGAGAATGCAGTACCACCTATTCCACCTAATGATGAAATTGTAAAGCTGCTCCCCTGCATATCATCCGCCGATAATTTCTTTTCTCTAGCTTTGGCACTGATTTCACCCAACTCAGTCGCTAATTGGTAAATCCCTTTCTGATCGACATCCCTTATCACAGGCACAGTAAGACCATCAGGCGTTTCGACCGCCACGCCAATATGATAATAATTCTTAACAATCAGGTTTTCACCATCATTGGCAAGAGATGCATTAAACTTTGGAAAAGCTTTTAATGTATGAACTAGACCCTTCATAATAAAAGCAAGTGGAGTAAGACGAACTCCGTCTCTGCTAGCCTCTTCTTTAAGTGATTTTCTAAATGCATCTAGTTCAGTGATATCTGCATCTTCATGCTGGGTAACGTGTGGAATTGATATCCAGTTTCGATGTAAATTGACGCTACTTATTTTTTGAATACGAGATAGGGGCTGTTCCTCAATATCTCCCCACCTGGCATGGTCAACCTTTGGCATCTGAGGCGTAGCAAAAGCGCCCGTCGCTGCAGTAGCTTTTGGTCTGGAAAGTTCAAATTTGATGAAATTCTGAACATCTTCTTTCTGTATTCTATTTTTGATCCCGGTCCCTTTAACTTTCGTCAAATCAGCACCAAGCTCTCTGGCAAAACGACGTACCGCCGGACTCGCATGTACGACACCGGAAGCGACCTTTTTCTTCATTTGAGGGTGATCAGGAACAGGCGCACTTTTAGTTGTTCCAGGCACAGTCGTTTCACTAGATTTAACTTCTGCTTCGGTAGCCGTCTTAACATCTTTTTTAGCTGTTTGATCGTCCGCTTTTGCCGAAGACTGAGACTGAATACGTCCTAATTTATCACCTTGTGATACTTTATCACCAACCTGAACGGTTACCGAAACGACAGTACCGGCTTCAGCCGCAGGAACTTCCATGGTCGCCTTATCAGTCTCTAATACAATTAACCCCTGATCCTTTTCAATTTTGTCACCTTCAGCAATTAATACTTCAATAACATCAACATTACTGGCATCACCAATATCAGGGACCAATAGGTCTAACTCTTGCTCGGTATTTAAATCAGCAGGAGCGGCATGGCTTTTATCAACCTCTGTTGAAGCTGCTTCATCAGGACTTGCATGAGTCATTTTATCTGTATTTTCTACAGAAACAGACTCTGTATTCGATTCTAATTCAAGAATCAATTCGCCTTGAGAAATTTTATCTCCAACCTTCACATGAATTGCTTTTACCAGACCAGCCTCACTAGAAGGTACTTCCATTGTGGCTTTATCTGTTTCTAAAGTAATAAGAGGATCGTCTTTGCTAATAGTATCGCCCACCGATACGAGTAGCTCAATAATATCAACATCACTTACATCGCCAATATCAGGGACATTGACAGGAATTATCTGGCTCATTCTCAATCTCCCTCTAACTAAATAATGGGTTAGGTTTATTAATATCAATATTGTACATTTTGATCGCCCGGCTCACTTCACTCACTTTTATAGTTCCCTCATCAGCCAGAGCTTTTAGCGCTGCAACAGCAACATAATAACGATCTATTTCAAAAAAGCGTCTTAAATTTTCTCGACTATCGCTTCGTCCAAAACCATCAGTACCCAATACACTATATCGCTTAGGTATATAAGCGCGAATTTGCTCCGCATAAGCTCTAATTGAGTCAGTCGAAGCAATAACAGGTCCATCATGCGCAGCAAGGCATTTTTCGACGTGACTAACTGCTGGCTTGTCGGCTTCAGGGTTAAGCATATTAGTGCGAGTAACGTCAGCACCATCTCTTGCCAACTCATTGAAACTGGTAACACTCCAGATATCAGAAAGTACTTTAAAATCTTTTTCCAATAACTCTGAAGCCGCTATCACTTCATTCAAAATTGCACCACAACCAAGCAATTGCACTCGCGCAGGCTTCTTCTTAGCTTTCGATTTTTTGCCTTCAGTCAGCAGATACATACCTTTAATGATGCCTTCTTCACAATTATCAGGCATCGCAGGATGTGCATAATTCTCATTCAGAGTCGTGATGTAATAAAACACATTTTCCTGATCTTCATACATCCTTCGCATACCATCCTGCACGATCAGCGCTAACTCATAACCATAAGTCGGATCATAACTCACACAGTTCGGAATGGTTCCAGCTAAAATATGGCTATGACCATCCTGATGTTGTAGTCCCTCGCCATTCAAAGTAGTCCGTCCATAGGTTGCACCAATAAGGAAACCGCGAGCTTGCATGTCGCCAGCAGCCCAGGCAAGATCGCCGATCCGTTGAAAACCAAACATTGAGTAATAAATATAAAATGGCACCATCGGTAAGTTATTACTTGAATAACTGGTCGCTGCAGCTATCCACGAAGACATCGCGCCCGCTTCATTGATACCTTCTTCCAGGATTTGTCCCTTTTTGTCTTCCCGATAATACATCACCTGATCTGAATCGACTGGCTCGTACAGCTGACCAACGGATGAATAAATTCCAACCTGCCTGAACATCCCCTCCATACCAAATGTACGTGCTTCATCCGGTACAATAGGCACTATACGGTGGCCACTACTTTTATCTTTTATTAATGAATTCAATACACGGACAAATGCCATTGTGGTGGATATCTGGCGATCATTCGAACCGTCAGTAATCGCTTTGAAAGCTTTTAACGGTGGAACATCCAATTCCGCTGATTTTGCTCTACGGGCTGGTAAATACCCCCCCAATGCAGCCCTTTTCTCTCTTAAATATTTAATTTCGGGACTATCTTCACCAGGATGATAAAACGGTGCCTTTTCTAATTGTTCATCGCTAATTGGTACATTAAAACGGTTCCTGAATTGTTTTAATGCATCAAGGTTCATTTTCTTAACCTGATGTGAAATGTTTTTACCTTCACCACTTTCACCCATACCATAACCTTTTACTGTTTTGGCTAGTATGACGGTTGGTTGCCCTTTGTGGTTAACCGCTGCATGGTATGCTGCATAGACTTTTGTTGGATCGTGGCCTCCTCTATTAAGTCGCCAGATATCTGAATCAGACATATTTGCAACCATTTCGAGCAAAGCAGGATCTTTGCCAAAAAAGAAGTCTCTGGTGAATTTTCCGCCTTTTGATTTATAGTTCTGGTACTCACCGTCAACGGTTTCCTCCATAATTTTGAGTAACTTTCCATCCACATCTCTGGCAATCAGAGGGTCCCAGTAGCGTCCCCAAATTACTTTAATGACATTCCAGCCAGCACCACGAAAACCACCTTCAAGTTCTTGTATGATTTTTCCATTACCACGAACAGGCCCATCCAGACGTTGCAAATTACAGTTAATAACAAACACCAGATTATCGAGCTTTTCTCTTCCGGCCAGAGAAATAGCACCGAGCGACTCCGGCTCGTCCATTTCTCCATCTCCCATAAATGCCCAAACTTTGCGTTCCTTAGTTTGAGATAGTTCTCTGTCCTGAAGATACTTCAGAAAACGCGCCTGATAGATAGCTTGTAATGGCCCTAATCCCATAGAGACGGTAGGGAACTGCCAAAAGTCCGGCATTAACCAGGGGTGAGGATATGAAGAAAGACCTTTACCATCAACTTCTTGTCTAAAGTTTTGCATTTGCTCTTCGCTAAGCCGCCCCTCCAGAAAAGCCCTCGCATAAACACCAGGTGAAGAATGTCCCTGATAATAAACCAGATCACCTTCTCGAGAATTGTCCCCAGCATGAAAAAAGTAGTTAAAACCAACATCATAAAGAGTTGCCGAAGACGCAAAACTTGAGAGATGTCCGCCAAGTTCTTTATTTTTTTTGCTTGCCTGTAATACCAGGGCAATAGCGTTCCAGCGAATAATCGAACGCAATCGCTGTTCCATCTCTTGATCACCCGGAATCAGAGCTTCTTTCGCTGTTGGGATGGTATTTAAATAGGCGGTTGTTGCGCTATATGGTAAATGTGCACCAGATCGGCGTGCAACATCAATCAACCTTTCAAGTAAATAGTGGGCTCTTTCGGTTCCTTCTTCCTGAAGTACCGCTTCCAGAGCTTCCAACCACTCTTGAGTTTCAACCGGATCGACATCACTATTCTTATCGGACAACAAATTTTGTTCAGACATCATATTTCTCACTGGAATTAATTCAAACTTGAAATTAGTAAGCTGCTACAGGTTTAACACTTTGACAAGCTTAAAATAAGTATAAAACAAACCATTTTGCTCTACTAAGTAACAATGTGTTTTTATATTTTCTATTACTTTGAGTTTATTAACTGGCAAAAGTAACACCTATCCAGGACAAACTCAATACTTAGCCAAGCTAATAATATTAGCTAAAACAAAATAGCTGCCAGACAGCCTGCTATTTCTCATTCTTGTTTGCTTTACAATATAGTTAGCCATGCAAACTATATACAGTCGCCTTATTTCAACCTACAGTTA
>CBDUHU010000130.1:0-8602 GCA_965366725.1 uncultured Kangiellaceae bacterium | reverse complement strand
GAGTCTTTTTTTAGTTTATTTAAAGTATTCATATTGATTTTATTTTTCCAATATTGATGAGTTTGACTGTTCCTAACCAGTCTTCCAGATTAAAAATGTGATATGCCTTTTCCATCATATTTTTTTCGTTTGGATTCGATAGCTATTAATAATTTTTCTTCTTACTCCAATTCAACCCCAAGCCCCAAAACAGTCCGATTAGCATAATTAAAATAGCCCACAACCTGATTAACTTCTAGAATTTCGCCATCGTCATACCCTGAATTTCTCATTTTATCTAAGTCCATTTCGGTTACCTGAACGGGTGAACAAGTTAATTTTTTAGCATATTGAAACAAGCTTGCCTGCTCTTGCGAAAAGACTTCTTCAGGTTTGCCGTCTTTTAAAGCACTTAACATCTGTGTCGCTTTTTGTTGGTCATCGACCAATTTCTGGTAACTCGCATAGTGATGAGTAACGCAGTACTCACACCGGTTTAACAAACTGACATAAACCCCAATGGCTTCTAATAAGTCTTTTCCCAACTGATTTGATGAATGGTGCAAAGTGTTTTTATATAACACCATATGTCCTTCCAACGTATGAGGCCTGAGACTATGAACCTGCAATACATTATCAACCTTGCCCGATGAACCTGTGAATCTGAGATAGAGCTTTTTCAACTTGCCTTCTGCCTCAGAAAAACCTATCGACTTAACCCAGCTCATTATTGCTTTCCTTTCAATTGTTCTTCTTTCTGATTTAATAACTCAAAAATAAACGTTCCAATCTTGGTATTGTTCCAATGTCCCTGCAAAGCGTCACTATTTTTACCTAATGCGTATAAAGGAACATCGACTCCCGTATGCCCATGAGTTGTCCATCCGGTAAAACTTCTTTGGGAAATAATTCGACTAACAGTTCGACGAATTTTTTCCCAACTAGCCAGATTGACTTTTGATAAACGACTGATTTCATTCTCTGTTAACTTGAGCGAACTGGCATTGCTGAATGCTGCGACCAGGTCGCCAGACTTTTGCCCATCAGATGCTATTTTGGCAGGCGTATGTGAGAAGCTTTTGATAACATCAAGATCCCATAAATAGCGACTTTCACCTGAATCCCTGGAGCCAATCGATAAGCCTCCAGTTTCATGATCCGCTGTGACTATCAGCAGAGTATTCGGATGCTTTTTGGCAAACTCAATCGCCACTTCCACCGCCTTTTCAAAGTCCTCCATTTCAGACATAACACCAACAATATCGTTTGCATGGGCAGCCCAATCAATTTGGCTCCCTTCTACCATCAGAAAAAAACCCCGTTGATTTTTCGATAACTGTTCAATTGCACTTGTGGTCATTTCCGCTAATGAAGGGGTATCTTTTTCCCTATCCCAAAACTTCGCTAAGCCTTCATCGGCAAACAGCCCTAACATCTTTGGACTATTGGCATTAAGCAACTGATTACGATTAAATAACAGCTGATAGCCCTTTTCTTCAAATTCTCTGGTTAAGTCACGATCTTTCCGTTTAAGATACTTGATACCTCCTCCAAGTAAGATATCAACCATAGGCATCTGGTTAAACTGATTGTCAAAAAACTGATTGGCTATCTCATTTTTGCTTTCCCTGTCGATATGATGGCTAACAAACGCTGCTGGTGTTGCATGAACAATCTCCGAAGTGGCAACTAACCCAGTGGATAAGCCAATTTGCTTCGCTTTTTCTAACACCGTCAAATAAGTGCGACTTTCTCGATCAACCGATAATGCTGCATTAACGGTTCTCTGCCCTGTAGCATAAGCCGTCGCCGAAGCGGCAGAGTCAGTGATATCTTCTACCTGATCAATCGAGTCGGTACTCAAACTCCCCATCAGATACCGATCAAAAACCAGTCCAGACTTCGCCGACCCGGCCTTATCATCTTTAAATTGGCGATATGCCTTAATGTGTGCAGGCCCCATTCCATCACCAATCAGTAATATGATATTTAACGGGGAGTTGCTAACTTTCAGTTGATTGAATGAATAGGCATTTGACGAAAAGAATGTCAGGAGTAATAACCCCCAGAAAGGCACTCGCATTTTAGATTAAGCCATGAATAGTAAAAATAGTTGGTCATGTTATATCATATATATCAGGATCAACACTAGAGAGCCTACCCTTCTATCTGGAGTAAACGACCTTATTCGATGGATATTACCAACCTGCAATCAGAAACCAGAAGCTTCTGTATATTGAAATAAAGACTTGCCTCACCCGCAGGTAATCAATCTCACCAACCAGATTATTATCAATCGCACTGAAAACTGCTGTATGGGTTATGAAACAGCTGGAAACGAATCACATTAGCCAGCCACTTCATAGAGTTACCAGACAACTAATCAGGAGAAAGCTGGATTACTTTTCCTTAAAAAAAACATTTTTGGGAATTGGAATTAAACCACAATATGCTTGCTGGCAATCGTTATTGATAACATAACAATAAGTATCGTCACAATAGACGAAGTCATCACCAGCGCTTACCGTTGGCGCAGTCATGCCGATGACTCCGAACAATAATGAGGACGATAATAGCTTAAATAATTTTTGCTTTGAATTTTTCAAAATAACACCTCTATATAGACATTAAAAACATAGTAAGAACTTGCCTTGTTCAGCAGGAAAAGCATCTATCGCTTCAGTTGAAAGCCTTTCTGCTTAAGGCCTGATTACAATGACATAATCGCAAAAATCAGGTTTACACTTTCCTGCCAATTACTTTTAATTCTCTGCCAGGCGATTTATTACTGGTTAAATGACTAGTCTCTTCAATAAAAAATAACAAAGACTTTATGATAATTTGTACATATTTGTTGGTACCAAGAATGACGTTTTAATACTGGTTGAGAGTGGCTTTTCTAATTTTTGGGGAAGTATTTGCTTAAGAATTCAGCTAAAAAGCCGTCCATTGTAATATCTCAGGAGCAAATAACTGAGTTTGGCAGAATAATAGAAGGATTTGGCAGAATATTACATACACAAAAAAGTCTTATTGTTAAAGTAATCTCAAATATGGCATATAAATGATCTAATTGTATCTAGACAGATAACGAAATGACCCGTTATTGACTAAGAGCGGAAATATCATACTGGCCATATTGGAACAACAAAGTATAAATTATTAGTTAAATGAACATCGAACCATAAGAAAGTCAATTTGACCTGATTGGACGTTTTATAGACAGGAAGAAAAACAATGAATCAACTCTGCCAAAAATTAAAATATATCCCTTTAATATTATCTGTCAGTGCTGCATATGCCTGGTCTGCCCCTTCTCAGATAGTAGAAGTTCACCCGGTTACCTTATACCCGGTAACTCTTGAGTTAAAAAGCTCAAGCTCGACAACTCACACTTATGAACCAATTCCCGAGACACCGGAACATAGCAAGAATATTTGTGAAGTAAAGCCTAGCGCGTGTTCCAAAGAAGTCATTAATGAAGATGACCACTCATATATGATCGAATAAACATTAACACTGTTATATAACCAGGAAAACATCGTGGTAAAATGGGCTTTTGGTAAGCTCATTTCCATGGCTAGCAAAGGTACAATCAATTTGAGTCGTATTTCTTATCTCTGTCTACTTTTTGTTCTTAGTAGTGTTAACTGTAGTGCCATAGAAGTTGAAGAAAACGCATTTCAGTTTAATAAAAGCCTTACTTCACAACTTTCACCATTTGACTCGCCAAGCCTGATTTATAAATCATTACAAGGAAGAGTCTGGCTATTCTTTGATCACCACCTGGCAATCAAGTCAGGAGACTCAATCAAGAAAATTAAATATGCCGAAATTTCGGAAAAAATCAGGTTAAAGAAGTTTACCCCCTATATTTCGGAAAATAATACTGGTATTTATTTTTCAATGGGTCACAGCGCTTACCATTATTCTCCGACAGATGAACAGTTCTCTAAACTGGAAATCGCGTTTGAAGAAAAAGACGAAATTGTTTCTATTAAGAGTGATTCAGCAGGCAATATCTGGATAGCATCTTATCTCACACTCACCAAAGTCGATGCATCAAATCAAATTCATCCTATTTCATTTCCAGAAGCTTTTATTGATCCGGAAGTTGGCTCTCCATTGCTCTATTCAGCAGAACCGGGAACAGATAGGCGCTTATACCTGGGAACCTATTCATTCGGATTATTAAGTTATAGTGCAACTAGTGGTTTTACTCAGATTCTACCAGAGTTGCAAGAGGAACAGTCCGTTGAAGTTATGCGTTTTATCGGTAACTTATGTTTAATTGGAAACTCAGCGGGCCTCTACTCTTATGATATTCAACTAAATCAAACAACTCGCCTATTTGAAAAACAAATAGTGCAGGCAGTCAAGTTTATCACTTTAGACCAACAGCAAAACATATTTATTGCCACCAGCAATCAACTATGGAGAACAAACCCGCAATTAACTGAGCTTGTTGAACTAAATATTCAATCGCTTCCGCTAAAGAATTCTAAACAGATTGAAATCAACTCAATGATGAGCGATGACGAAGGAATTCTATGGCTTTCGATTAACGACGAAGGAATTTATTCTTACCACCCATCAAGAAATAAGATAGTCAAATCGATTCTTAATGTCGCGGAAGAAAAAAATACCCAAACGATATTATCCAGAAACAACCTATTATCACTCAGCAATAAAGACTCTAGTTATTTGTCAGAAATAGACTATCAGTTACCCTACCAGAGTTACTCTTATTTAGAGAAAGAGGAACATATTTACCTGGGTGCTAAAAATAAGGTGATTCGAATCAATCAGATGAAAGAAACGCGAATACTGCCGTATAATGGTAGCGAGAGCTTTTATGATGAAGAAATCACACATTTAGTTGAAGACCAGGATAAAAGGACATGGATTGTTTCAAGTGAAACCGGACTGAGAGTGGTGAAGCTCACACCTGACGCGATTTCTACTGCCGATAAACCGGTTAATATTCCATTAAAAATAAAGGTAATGGTCTTATTCGTAGCAGCAAAAAAACAAAATCAGATGATACTATCAACTCGCCACGCCCTATATAACTATGCCCTTGATACAGATACACTGAGATTAATTAAGTCATTTAAGAATGAAGGAAAAAGTATCAACCGCTTTCAGCAAAATGGTGATTTTGTTTATTTTTATTCCGCAGATAATAGTGTCTATTCATTTAACTTATCAACAGAAAAAATTTATCCACTTTCAATTCCTGTTGATGACATCGGTTGTATTTTAGCACATCAGAATAATTGGTTGATTGCTCAAAATAAAGGCAAGCTGTTCTATTGGGATCATCAAGAACTGAATGTTTACGATGAAAATGACGGACTTCCTATAGAAGGACTAAATGGTAAGGTTTGTATTGAATCTAATAGTCGTTACTATTTTTCTGGCTTTGATGGAATCTATCATATTCAAATGAACGATTCTTTTGAGCAAAGTATAAAGCCCAATGTGCTGATTAACAGGGTTAATCTTAACAAAACAACATTAACTCACAAAGATCTTAAAAACCAACAACTTTCTATTGAAAAGAATGAATTTCCAATTAGTTTTAGTTTAGCATCATCGAGCTATTTAATGGAAAGTAGAAATCGATATCAATATCGCTTTAGTGATAGTAGCAATAGTTGGAATGATATATCTCCAATAACCAAAACGGTACTATTTGATGCATTAGCACCAGATGACTATATTATTGAGTTCCGAACTGCTAATAGTGAGCAGATATGGAGCGAGCCAAAAACCTTTTCTTTAAGCGTATCCCCCCCCATCTGGTTTAATAACTGGGCAAAACTTTCGTATATTTTGACGCTTATACTAATTGCCTATTTCCTTCACTCGATAAAACTCAGAAACTCAGTAAAAAGGGAAAAAATATTAGAGCAAAAGGTCATCAAAAGAACCAATGAGTTGAATACCGAAAAACTGATGGTTGAAAAGCTACTCTCAAAGAAGAATGAGGAACTGATCAATATTTCTCATGAATTTAGAACGCCCTTAACCCTTATCCTGGGTTATTCAAACCAGTTAGAAAAACAGGCGAAAACACCAGAACAGGAAAGAAGTATTAATACTATCAGCAGAAATGGTTATCGATTACTAAGAATGGTTGACCAGCTGCTAAATTTAAAAACGCTTCAACTCAATTCAATCATACCCAGGCAACCCATCAATACGGGAAAAGCACTAAAAGCATTAGTTGACGCTTTCACTATTCTCGCGGCAGATAAATCAATTGAATTGCGGCTAGAGGAAGTGGCAGAGGTTTCATTACCGTTTACTCCTGAGGCATTTGAGAGAGTTATATTAAATCTGTTGTCCAATGCTATAAAATATACCCCCGACAATGGCAGCATTGTTGTGAAAAGCTGGTGTACCCCTGAACAAGAACTTGGCATAAGTATTAAAGACAATGGCATTGGGATAGCCACAGACAAGTTAGCTTTTGTATTTGAAAAATATAATCGTATTCACGATGACAACCAGCAGGCAGTTGAAGGTACTGGAATTGGTTTATCATTAGTTAAAAATCTGGTAGAGAAAAATGGTGGGCGAATCAACATTCAGAGTGAGTTAAAATTTGGTACATTGGTATCAATCTACTTTCCATTAATTGACCAGGAGACAAAGCACCATAAAGAGCATCAGATTAGTCAACATTTAGTCGATATGGAATTGAATAACTTCAGTGTCAAAAATACTGGGGGAAACCCCACTACTAATACCCAGGCTCATTGGTCAAGCCAGACCAGACCAACATTACTACTCATTGAAGATAATTTAGATATGACTGATTTTATCAGCAATAGCCTGGTAAATAGTTATCACGTTTTAACTGCGAAAAATGGAAATGAAGGATTGGAGAAAGCCATCAGTGAAGTACCAGATATTATTGTCAGTGATATAATGATGCCGCAAAAAGATGGTTATCTGACAACTCAGGAACTACGAAAAAACAGCATAACTAATCATATACCTATTATTCTTTTAACTGCCAGACACGATAGAGATAGTCGACTAAAAGCCTGGCATGAAAAAGCAGATGACTTTATAACTAAACCATTTGATATCGAAGAGTTAAAAATGAGATTGGATAATCTGCTTGAAATCAGAGGAATTCTAAAGAGAAAATTCAGTGAAAGTCTATTTCAACCAGATACCTCTAAGGTCAAACAACAACCGCTATCAAATGATGCAGATGATAAAATTCAGAAGAAATTTATTCTCCACTTAAATGATGTTCTGGAGCCACTATATACCGATCCGTCAGTTTCCGTTTCTACAATCGCCACCGCCGCCGCAATGAGTGAGAGGCAATTTTTCCGGAAATTGAAGAGTATTCTTGATATGACACCAATGGAATATTTAAGACGTTTTAGACTGGAAAAATCTAAACAATTACTAAGCACTGGAAAAACGGCGAATTATACTGCGATTGAAGTTGGGTTCTCATCGCAAGCTTACTTTAGTAAGTGTTTTAAAGCGCAGTTTGGTATGCCACCAAGTCATTTTAAAAACCAGTGAGTCTTCTCTAAATTATCTGTTCAGAGGACTTCTCTGCCGGTTTTATGACAATAGAAGAAAGTAAAAGCGGTTTCGAAATCTGAAAGAATGCATAGGCAATCATAATCAATAATATCGGATCGGTGATATCCCCAACACCAGTATTGTTAACAACCTGTAGTATTTCAATACCAATCACAATACTCAATGCAATAACAATACCTTTTAGGTGTCCTCTCACATTGTATTGCATATAACTAAGCAGACACCCATAAACAAAAAGCTTCTCCAGAAAAACCTGAGTATTGGTCCACATTGAACCGCTCAAATAAAGTTCAAACGGCATCCAGTTAAAGTATGAGGTCTGAGCTTCAGCTAATAAGTTACGTACAATAAGCGCAACGATAATAGCCAATAAAATCGGTAACTTTGTCTTTTTTAGCCCATCAATAAGCGCCAGAAAAAGACCGAGTAGTGCAGCAACCACCAACGTCAGATCCAGGCTATTATTGGCAATAATAATTTTTCCTGATAACAAGGCAAAAAGAACGGTCATGAGTACAAGCGGCGTAATTTTTTCCCAGGGGTTAATCCGGATAAAATCAAAAAAACACCACCAGAAAACCATAAAAAAGACACCTTCTTTCCAGTCAATGACAGGCATTTCTATCAATGGTTGTATACTGGATAAAGCATTGCTCAAGGTCAACTCAGGAAAATAGGGAAATAAACAATAAAGACACCAACAAATTACAAGTACTAACTGAGACGCATACTCCTGAGGCCATTCACTCTCCAGTTCAGGGTTTCTGATTAATAGCTTTTGCAATACAATTGCACCAATTAAGCCAGTAATTGTTCCCCATAAATTGATTAACGCATCACCGGCAGTAGGAACTCTCGTTGGTAAAAAGAATTGTGCCACTTGAAGCAGGTAAGCAAAAATGAGGCTTATAGTGGTAATTAGTGCCACTCTAAAAAATGGGCTTTTTGTTAACATTGGTTGGTAAAAATAAGCCAGGAAGCCAAACGGAATAAAAGTTAAGAAATTACTTAAAACGTCTCCATTGGTCGTCCGTTGTTCAAT
>CBDUHU010000129.1:0-8614 GCA_965366725.1 uncultured Kangiellaceae bacterium | reverse complement strand
ACTTAAATTCTCTTTTCTTAGTTTTGTCCTGATGTTCTTCAAGCACTTTAGCGCCAAAATCCAGACCAGCTCCAACAACGGTAGTAAATAAAAACTTACGTACTTTTGGATTATTAAACATATTATTCCTCAATTATCTTTTATTTTCAGGTTCAATTAATAGTTTCTATGATTGAGCCTGACGCGATGTTCAGCTGAGTATTGACTCCCTGAAAACCGAATAACTGTTCAAGCTCTAAAAAAAGAGTGGATAAGTTTTTTTCCCTTCCAAGGTAATACAATGTTTCATTGTCGTGTGGTGCCATCTGGGTTAATGATATTTGGTAAAACCCTAACTTCTTCATAGCCTTATGTGATGCAATATTGTCATCATAGACTTTCGCATAACAGCAATCTAAGGCGAAATATATTGCGCCTATTTCTAACAGTAAACTCACAGCCTGGGGACCAAGTCCTTGCCTTTGAAAATCGTGATCAATCCAATAATAAAAAAAACCAATCCCGGCAAAAACCTCCAAACTCACTGAGCCAACAAATCCCCAATCACGATGAATCACAGCAAATACCCGCTTTCCACACTCCTGCTCACTCGCATGTAACCAGTTAAGCCAGTGCTGCATGCTTTCAAATTGAGGCAAATTACACCGGTAAGCAATATCCGGATCTGCATAAGCCCAGAAAAACGAATCAAAATGTTGTTCTGCAAGTGGTATCAAAGTGACAACTCCATCGCTTAAATCTTCCATCCTATAGGGGAAATCAAATAACTCTTTTCTTAACTGATGTAAGCACTGCTCCAGGAATGGATTTTGATAGTCTAACAACATTGTTGACTCAATAAGCTGTTGTGCACTAGATAATAATCCCTGCTGGCGATAAGCGGCAGCCAGACTAACAACATTATTCACAAAATCACCATTTTTAAGTGAATTGCCGGGTGATCGTACTAAACGATCATGCTCTGATTCTCGACAATAAATAGTTAATGGCCAATCGCACAGGTGAGTTGCAACGGATAAAACCTTAGTGAAAACTTCGCCGCCTAGAAAATCAGACAAAGTGACTTTAGCAAAATCACAGTTATCTGCTAAAGAATTGTAATTGGTTGCCGTTGACTGTTCAAAATCAGTTACAATGTCACGTATCAATTTCATCCAGAAGACTCTTTGTTGCGCTTCTATCTCTTCGAGCTGGACATTTTCAAGCTGAGCTACCAGTGGATTAGCAGAACTGCTATCAACCATGAAACTATTTATGGCTGGTGTAGGTTCACCCTCAGCTCTGTGCTGAACCTGAAATGTTCGAGTCATCACTTCCATATCGTTATTCCTGCTTATCATCTGGCCGGTGTAACAAAGAGCCCATTACTGCTGCTCCCCTCCTGAACGTTGCTCCAACCCCATTAACTCAAAAATATTAAGCTGTCCCCCCAGCTTTAAAAATAATTCCTGATAGAGTTCTCTGGCATCTTTGTCGCCCCATTCACAAGCTGCATCAATCAAGTAAGGAACTGGACTATGTGGTTCTTCTTTTTTAAGGTATTCAGCGGCTTTTCTCAGACAGATAAAGACATCATCACGACCACCAAATTCGCCATTAAAGTTATTCCCGTTTTCTCCTCCACCAGAACCGGTCTTCTGGTTTTTATTTGAACCATCCCCTGAGTCATCATTATCCGGAGACTGTTCGGCTGACAAACTTTTTGGTTCATTAACAGAATCTTCCAGGTTATCGTACTCTCCAAACTTCAATTTACGACGTTTAAGTTCTACGCTAATCATTTCCTTTATCTTGGTTAGCAACGCGGAAAGATCCATTAGATTTGGACTCTCATTGCCACACTTTTGATCAAACCAATGCTGTAGATTTTTTAGTGCAATAGAACCGTCATGTAACTCATAGAAGAAATTTAACAATATTGAGTCAGGCGTCCCTGATAGCCTTTTCTTAAACATCTTGGGAGTTGCTCCGTCAGACTCATCAGCAATATTTTGTTGCCTTTTTATCTGTTCTTTACGTAGAGAATTCTCCCAGTCATACCAACTATATTCCTTACCATCAAATTTCGCCTGGGTCAGTTTTATCAGCTTAAGTTGAGGCGTCATTTTGTCATTTAACCAACTAATTGGATTGGTGCGGAACTCAACATCTCCATCAATCATCTCTGGGTGCATGGTGTCCCAGTACTGTTCACAAAGTTGCTGAATCAGTAATGCAGCTGGTGCTATTCCCGCAAACCCATACAGATGAATATTAGCTTCAAACAACCACACAGCCAATTGTAAATCTTTACTTTTTCCACATAAAGCGGACAATGCCAGTTGTCTGACTTTTCGCCAGTCAGCTACCTTTAACTCATGACTCCAAACCCCCATTGGTAAACTTGGATCGTCGGCAAGCCGAGCTTCCTTTATATCAAAATAAACTCCATTATGGCGAACGGACTCTCCGACTTGATTGTCACCAATTGGATTTAATATGGCGTCCAGAGAGGTTCCAAAATAATGTTCAAAATAGCCTTGTGTATTTTCATATTTATCAGGTAATCGCATGGTTATTTCCTTACCTTAATCATTCAATGATAACTCTCTAAATCCCGGTGCAAAACGAGGAAACTCTACCGGAATACTTATTCGTTTCAGATCTCCGTCTTTAGCAACATAGCTTGAACTTACCTTTAAAAATGCACTGGCAATATAATCGGCATGAGGTTTACCTGCAATTTCACTGCGTAATCCAACAGGCACTTCAAAAGACATCAGATATTCAGATTGCTTTCTTAAGCTGGCACTAGCTTCGCGGTTGCTACTAAATAATGACAACCATTCAAATAGAGCCCATTGTCCACGGCTGGTAAAGCTGGCTTCTGCATTATTTAGCTGAACACTTAGCGGGCTTGATTGTGTTACCAGTTTTAACGGTTGATAGGCAGAACCAGTCGCCCATCGAAGCTTAAGACTTAGTGGCACACCGACTTTCCAATCAAGTTTATTACCACCATTAGGGAAACTAATCGTTTGATGGTCGTTACTTAAATGCCAGCTAATTATTTGATCTGCACCTGTTGATAGTTCTGGCTGCGCATGGAACTGGACATCAAGTGGTAAGCTCCACTTTAACTGGTCAGAATCAACAGCTTTTGCTAACATTTGTTCAATATTATCAAGCTGACTAATAAAGGATTTCCAGGATTCGGAAATTAGCCCCGGTCTAGATTGGGATAAATCTTCCAATTGTGACGACAGATTTTGCTTCCTTTGAGAGTAATAGCGAAAGAACTTTTTCATCTGCATTGGCGAAACTTCATACTCTCCCGCATTCGCAATGTCAGCAAATGGAAATCTACCGGCCAAATCACGATTAAACCGATCCGCAATTTCCAGATAGCGCCCAACAACCTGATGTTTACCAAACCCCTGACACTGGAACCTGACCAGTTTATCTAATTGGTAGTGACGCTCGCCAAACCAGCTGCTACCAAATCCTATTCTGCTGTTAGTACCAAGTTTTTTCTCTCGATCAACCAACCACTGTTGACAATTAAGATCCGTTAACTCAACCAATTTATCATTAATAAAAGACTCCAGAGAAAGAATTTGATTGCCCGGCTCTTCACGTTGGTATTGATTTAGTGCTGTTAATGTCGCAAACCAGCGATTTGAATTTTTACTAGCCGTATCTACCCCTCCGGAATTAAGCAGATAAGAAAGCAATGGCTCTGCGTAGTTATAAGTCAGATAACTTAATCGTTGACGTTGTCCCGATAAATAATCATCAAGCTGTTTATCACTTTGATAATCGAAAATTGCTCTAGAATAACTGTTATTACTCCAATCGGGGCTTAATGCAGATTGATAAATCTTATTCTCAACAACCAGACTATCAAGTTGCTTGAATTTTGAACGAACAAAAGTCCGACTAGCTTGACGTAAGTTTATTCGGTTGTAATTATCACCTAACTGGCTTAACAGGTTTTCAACTCGAATCAGATTATTTTGCACTTCCATAAAGTCATTAACCTGTTGGCTAAGTTCGCTTTCAGCATCAAAACGACCGCTCAAATTAATATCTGTTTGTTGAAACTTGTAAATCTGTGCCTGATTAATTAATCGGTTAACCACTTCACTCAGCCGTTGTTGTAACATAGGTGCATAAAATGGTTTCTCCTTTTGCCAATGAGATAGAGTAAACTTCTGAAACTCTACCAGTACTTTTAAAGCATCGCGTATTGGTGCAGTACGCCAACCAACAACCTGATCTGAAGATTGAATAATTGGGGGATAGCTACCCCGGAGAAAGCTTAAACTACTGAGTAATTCCAGTTGAGCCCTGATATTTACCAGAGAAGGAGCTATTGATAGTTGACCTGGTCCATTTTCAACAAAGAGTTTACCAATAGGATATTCTACTAACTGTGCCATTTCGGCATAAACCACATCATCACAATTTTGTTTCTCAAATGGTTTGATAATCGGCAATATCTGTTTCAATGGATAACCAGTTTCTAATAAAGATACTTTTAGCTCTTGAAGTTGTTGGTGTATTTTACGACAAGGATTAGTTACATTTTTTTGCAACCAATCCTGTTCGATCAATGAAAGCCATTGTTGAAAACTGCTTATTTCAGGTATTAAGGGGTGCGCAATCAATGTTTGTGACGCTGGGATTTTTTTACTATGACTGATAACACTCTGGATCTTTTTCAACGGAGGATGGCTCGCATGAAAAATAAGTTGAGTATGAAGTTCGTTGGCAATATCAATCAATCCAGAAAGGATATCAGAATGAGCCACCAGGTTGCTTTGTTTACCACTCCAGTTTACATCATAATCCATAACCTGAACTGCGCCGGTAATCATCGGACTATCCAGGTTAACGCTATCAGGCATTGGTGTATCATAGAGATATTGTAATAATTTTTTTAGCTTAGCACTAACCTTATGATCATTTTCTAGCGGCCCTGCCAGATAAAGAAAATCGTTCCTGCTAGTATTAAAGTCTTCAACCATCTGACTGTACTGGTTAAGCTGTTCGATAACAACCGGATAAGAAGCACTAGTATTATCAGGCCATACATAGCTGTTAATTTGCTCAGCTTTTGCTTTCAGACGGCATTCCAGAGTAGTAAACAAAAAAGGACTGAGTATTTTTCTAGCGACCTTTTTCTGTTCTTTTACAAAGTAGGTATCAAACCAGGATAATGGCATTGAAAAGTAAAAACGCCTCTCGCCAATTTCCGATAAGTGGGCGAGTAATCGGTAATTTTCCAATCCCTGAGCACTACACTTAGTATTCTGATTGCGCAAATCACTAACTTTTTCCTTTTGTTCCGGGATCAGTTGTCCCAGAACCCGCTCATTTTGAGTAACATGATGAGATAAGCGAACGCTATCTATGGCAAGGGAAATTAGGAAAATAACTCCTAAAGTGACCATTGAAAATTGAAATCTGCGCAAAGTTTTCTGAGTGGAAAATACTCTTTTCTCTAGTGGCCAGGCTAGATTTTTTTCTGCAAAAATTTTCTGACTCATCAAACTTTCAACAAATGCGACTTCCTGTTCAACCTTGCCACAAAAATAAATCCCTCGTATTGGCAGAGGTTCCTGGTATCGGCTTCGGGCAAAAGCACTTGCAATCACTTCTTTCAGTGGCTTTTTTAAATTTTGAAAGTAACGATGAAACAACATGAAGTTATCAATATCTTGAATATCTTCACCACTTGCAGCGGCTTGTAGCTGAGCATCCTGTAAGTTATCGTTAATTTCAACAAATGCCTCATCAACCCACTCATCGTTGAATGCAATATCTAATCGATTCGGATTTGACCACCCCAACATTTCACGATAACGCTCTTTGGGTTGGGCACGCCAGAAGGAGCGAAAACCGGTTAACTCATCGCATCTCGTTACAATAAAATACACCGGCGTTACATAGCCAGTTTGTTTTTGCAGCATCCATAGCTGTTGATATAATTGATTACCTAACTGCTGTTGCTCCGCCGGAGTTTTGGCCCTAATCAATGTTCCAATTGAAACAGTTAATATCACCCCGTCAACAGGTCGTTCAGGTCGATATAAATGAAGTAACTGAAGTAGATACTGGAATGATTTAGAAACTTCCTGCTTATTTATCTCAGATTGAATAAGCGTTGCCTGTTGTGGTTGATTCAATAATTGTTCATCAGCATCGCTATTTTCAATGATAAGCTTATCATTAACTGAACCATTTGACTTATCCGCTTTTTTATTTGCAGGCGATAAGGATTGCTCGGCTTTCATCAACCAACTGTTATCTGTTTCATTCTGACTATTTGAAGTGATAACAACGCCATGGTCAAAAAAATGCCAGTGACTTTGTTTAGTTTGCAGTTGTTTTTCGCGTAATAATAATTGCGCCCTACGCCCTTCCTTTACCGCATTGATGAAAGTGTTTTTGCCACTATCATTTTCACCAATAAGCAAATACCATGGCATTTTATAACGCCAATCTCTCTGCGTTGTCAGATATTTTAGCGCTTCCAGTCCCTTTTTTAGCTGTAAGTAATGTTCTAGAAAACGATCAGAAGACTGCCATAGTTCAGGTTTCTTGCCTTTCATTTTATGATAGAGCCATAAAAAGGGTATGACCACTAATTTAGCCAACCATTTTATTGACTTCCAGATAAATGAAAATACGATAATCGAAAGTTGTTTACCTTTAGTCAACAACCACCAACTGAGCAAAATCAGGATGATAGTTGCAAAAACTACTAGAACAAACTGCCACAGCGGGTCTTGCCAGATAGGGCGTAACTCTTCAACCAGAACCAGCATTCGTGATTTTAAATCTTGTCCTAACTGAATAAAGAAGATACCAAGACGATCCAGAATGCCCAGAATAAATATTTTTAAACTTTGCCACAAATTAGCAACTCCATCCCAGAAAGAACTGGCTTCAGCTATTTTCGATAACTGCGCAGAATCGTTATATTGTTTAATCACCAGCTTAATAAAGTCCATACCAAAGCTCCGATAAAACTATAACCTGCTAATCCGATAATTAACCATCGATACCAACTAGATAAAGGAGCCAGACGCTGCTCCTCATAAGAAATTAACTGGTGTTGATAAGCTTCCGCAAACAAGGGATTGCTAATATCTTTACTGCCACGGTTAACAATGGTAAATAATTTCTGTCGATATTTAGCAATTACCTGCGGTTTATTCCGATAACGCCCAGAAAACCCTAGCTGTAAAGCGAGTAAATAAATGGCTGCCAGTTGTTGTTGAAGAAGGTCATGACTTTGTTCTTCTACCAGACGCTCCAGATTGGTATAAAACCTATCTCCGGCGGAACTACTACTGAATAATTCAAACTCTAAAAGAACATTTTGCCAATCGTCTTTGCCAGCCCAGTCAAGTTCGATAATCATCAGTTCATCGGCGAGCGCTACCATAACAAAGCAAGCTTCCTCAAACATTCTATTCTCACGTTCGGTAAGCTGATATCGATACTGACGGCGAGTTCTTTCTATCCACTGAGATAACTTCAGACTAACCGCACTTGCCATATCACTCGATTTAGGGATACCGTTGAGCTTCATCATAGCAACAACTTTGCCACCTAATTGCCCTTTAGCGATCCAGATTTTAATCTGGGCTATTTGCTGATAAAACTGGCTCATCAAACTTACCAGATTTAACGATTTGGAAGCGTGATTATTCATGAGCAAGATGCAACCTGATAAATTTCGGTTGAGCGTATTTTATTTTCTCATTAGTACAGTTAACAACCAGTTGCTGGCCTAATTTAATGTACTGAGAATCCCACTTCACCTTAAACAACTGACTACGGGAAGTCACCGACAAGCCGGTTTTTTCATCAAATTCGACAGGTGTTACCTTGGCTCCTAAAAGTCGATCTCTGACTAACTCTTTATGAAGTTTTGACGAGGCAACTCGACAAGACTCAAACCAGTCAATTAACTCTGCTTTATTATTTTCGTTATTTGCAATTAACTCAATTAACAAATCCTGGTTGTCCCACGCTTTGTCATAAACAAGACTAAATATTCCGCTTCGACCTTCATCAAAAGTAATGGTTGTATAGTTCAAATTAACCCGGTCAAGTTGTAAATTAATATACTCAAGTGCTGCATTAAAACCCGGCAATATATCATGATGCTTATATTTGGGTAACTTTGGAGGGATACAACAAGGATCAAGTTCGCTCATTGCAGCGGCCACTCTTGCAACTGATTGATAAAGTGAGAATGGAGTATTTTCTGAGTTATCAGCGATTAACTCAAAATCAATCAATTCTTTAACCATTGCCCTTATCCACAAACGATGCTGGGCTGTTACTCTTTCTCCTAAACCTCCACCATCATCATTAAAACCAGCCAGTAGACGCGCTTTTTTACGCAATGCCAGAGCAAGGTTTTGGCATCTTAACTGCAGAGGTTGATATCGACTTAGTTCCTCTTGATCCCGACGAAATTTATCTGCACCAATATTTAGCATCGGAGGGCAATAGCTTCCTAGCTGAAAATTACCTTCATCGGGTAGAACGACTTCAAATAGCGGCAAAGATATATATTTTTTACTAACATTGTCACTAGCTTTTAAACTCAATG
>CBDUHU010000128.1:0-8631 GCA_965366725.1 uncultured Kangiellaceae bacterium | reverse complement strand
ACGAGAGTTTCCGTCAAGGGAGGACAGTGGTATTGCTACTAAAGAGCGGCTGGATTTATCAAATGAAAATAAGCCGCTAGACGTGCCCAACCAGATTTTACTCTGCGTATCAAGCGCTGTATGAATACGTATATTCTGATCGGTCAGCAGACGCATGGATGGAATTTCCAGAATATTCTTGCCCTGGGCTTCCAATCGATAAATTGCCTCCCATGAGATTAACCAGAAAGATCCATTTTCTTCTTCAAATATATCGATAGCAAAATTATCTCCTTCAGGGTTTTTTGAGCGAGTAGGCAAATAGAATGTCTCGGCCTGTGATAAGTCTTCCGATAAGCGTATTAAACTCTTAAAAGTTGCGACCCAAAATTGTTTCGATAAATCTTGGCGGATACGAACAATCGCATCACTGGAGAGGATTTCGGGTGCATTCTTAAGTGTCTCTATTTGATTTCCATCAAGCCGGTTGAGCCCTGCATCGGTAGCCACCCACATGTAACCTTCTTCGTCCTGAAAAAAGTGCCTGATGGTATTTTGACTTAATCCCTGTTCGGTTGAAAATTGTCTAAATCCAGTTTGTTTTATGACACTTGCTGAAGAGACTTGATAACATTGAATAGAAATTACAAAAGCGAAAAGAAAGACTGCCCATCTATTTTTCAAGCAGCATACTCCTTATAATCATTTGGCGGTGAATTCTTGTTCAAGAATAGCTGATTTAAATAACTATTTCTTGAAAATAGGCTAATTGCTAACCTAAAACAACAGGGTTTTGAATTAATATGAATGAATTGATAATATTACTTGTCATTGGCTCAGGCTTTCGATAGAATTCGCCCCACGTTGATGCGGGGTGGAGCAGTCTGGTAGCTCGTCGGGCTCATAACCCGAAGGTCGTTGGTTCAAATCCGGCCCCCGCTACCAAATTTTACTCTTTACTGACTTATCTTTGATAATAAATTAGTAAGAGTTACGAAAAAGCCCCTGATTGGGGCTTTTTCGTAGGTAGAGTGAAAATCTGCTATGCTGATGAAGTCACTCGTTTTGACAGGTAAGGTGCCATCTTAGTTTCTATATGATGGACTCCAGTTGTATTTCGGAATGGGCCTTATGTGCCCATTTTTTGTTTGTGTTAATTGGTTTTTGCAGAGAATTATTATGGCAAAAGTAGATAAGTTGACTGAAATGTTACGTCCGGCTGTCGATGCTTCAGGCTATGAATTGCTTGGTATTGAATACGTTGGTCAAGGAAAACATTCGATTCTTCGGTTATTTATTGATCATGAAAATGGTATAAATGTTGACGATTGTGCAAAAGTAAGCCATCAGGTAAGTGGTATTTTAGAAGTAGAAGATCCAATATCAAGCCAATACGCCCTTGAAGTATCATCTCCGGGGATGGATCGACCACTATTTACTTTACCGCATTTTACCCTTTGCGTTGGCAAAGTTGTTAATCTTCGCTGCCATGTTGGGATTAACGGACGTCGTAAGTTTAAAGGAGAACTTCGTACTATTGATGATCAAACCCTTGTTGTGGTTGTTGATGGCGAAGAGTATTTGATAGATTTTCAAGATATCGAAAAAGCAAACTTGGTTGCTGATTTTAAGTAAACGAATGAGCTGGTCGTAGAGATAAGGTATTAGTATTCGGTTTTATATTGAGGCTGATTTGAATTATGAACAATAAAGAGATTTTACTGGTTGTTGATGCGGTATCCAATGAAAAGGATGTTGGTCGAGGCGTTATTTTTGAAGCGATTGAAGTTGCATTGGCAACGGCAACCAAAAAGAAAAAAGGCATGGATATTGATGTGCGAGTCGCGATTGATCGTGATACCGGGCATTATGATACCTATCGTAGATGGTTAATTGTTGAGCCAGAAGAAGGAATTCTAGAAAATCCTCTGGCCGAAATAACTTTGGAAGCTGCACAGTTTGATAATGAAGAATCTCAGGCTGGGGAATATATTGAAGAGCAGATTGATTCAATTGATTTTGGTCGTATTGCCGCGCAAACGGCAAAACAGGTTATCGTACAGAAGGTCAGGGAAGCGGAAAGAGCAAAAGTTTTAGAAGCCTTTGAGTCCCGTGTTGGTGAATTAGTAACTGGTGTGGTTAAAAAGTCAAATAGAGACTCTATCATTCTTGATCTGGGTAATAATGCTGAGGCAGTTATTCCTAAGGAAGAAATGATGCCACGTGAAGCCGTGAGAGCGGGTGATCGGGTGAGGGGGCTTCTCTATGCAACTAACCCAGAAGTTCGTGGACCACAACTTTTTGTTAGTCGCGCCAAGCCAGAAATGTTGATTGAATTATTTCGTATTGAAGTACCTGAAATTGCTGAAGAAGTTATTGAGCTTAAAGGTGCCGCTCGCGACCCAGGTTCACGTGCTAAAATAGCAGTTAAAACTAACGATAAGAGAATTGATCCTGTCGGAGCTTGTGTCGGAATGCGTGGTTCACGTGTCCAGGCGGTATCCGGTGAATTAGCAGGTGAACGTATCGATATTGTTTTACATGATGATAATCCAGCGCAGTTTGTTATTAATGCTATGGCACCTGCTGAAGTTGCTTCTATTGTTGTTGAAGAAGACAAAAATATGATGGATATTGCGGTTGCAGAAGATCAGTTGGCACAAGCGATTGGGCGTAATGGTCAGAATGTCAGACTGGCAAGTCAGTTAACTGGCTGGACGCTCAATGTAATGACATTAGAAGACGCCGAAGAAAAGAGTAAAGAAGAGAACAAAGGACTCATTGAGCTCTTTATAAAGCAACTGGATGTTGATGAAGAGTTGGCTGAAGTTCTTGCTCAGGAAGGATTTACAACAGTTGAAGAAGTTGCGTATGTTCCTCAGTCGGAAATGTTAGAGATCGAAGGGTTTGATGAAGAGTTAATCGATGCATTGAAGGCTAGAGCAAAAGATGCATTATTAACCACAGCGATTGCTTCCGAAGAAAAGTTAGAAAGTAGTGAACCAGCAGATGATCTACTTAATATGGATGGTATGGAGCGTCATTTAGCCTTCGTTCTAGCGAGTAAAGGGATTACTACGATGGAAGATTTGGCCGAACAATCTGTCGATGAGTTGATCGAAATTGACGAAATTGACGAAACCCGTGCAGCGGAACTTATAATGACCGCACGAGCACCATGGTTTGCAGAATAACAGAATTGTTATTGGGGGTATTTTATGTCACAAGTGACAGTTGAAAAATTAGCTAAAATTGTCGGAACTCCGGTTGGTAAGCTTTTAGAACAGATGAAAGAAGCCGGTGTCAACTTATCTGGTGCGGATGATGTAGTTTCCGACGACCAGAAGAAATTACTTTTGACTCACCTTAAGAAGAGCCATGGTGATTCAGGCGAACCAAGCAGTGGTCCTAAGAAGATAACGCTCAAGCGAACAACCAAGAGTTCGCTTAAATTATCAGGATCTGGCGGCAAGTCTAAAACTGTCAATGTTGAAGTCCGTAAGAAGCGCACTTATGTTAAGCGTGCGGAAGCTGAAGACTCCATTGCTAGTAGTGAAGATCTGGTGGTTCCAGAAGCAACAGTTGCTAATGAAGAAGTTGCTCCAGTAGTTGATGAAGCAACCTTACTTGCTAATAAAGAACGTAAGTTAAAAGAAGAGCAGCAAGCGGCAGAAGAGCAACGCAAAAAACTTGAAGAAGAAATGTTGGCGAAAGCAATGGCTGAAGCTGAAGCTGAAGTCACCAAGTTGGCAGAGGATAGAACCACTGCTGAAGTCATGGCTATAGCGAAAAAACTTGCGGAAGAAGAGCGAGCCAAAAAAGCGGTAAAAGAAAAGGCTGAGCGCGAAGCACAACAAAAAGATAAGTCGGGTAAAAAGTTTACCGGAAGAACTCCTGTGAGTGTTGCTGCGCCTGTAACAGAAACGCCTGAGAGTGAGCGTAAAAAGAAACGTAAAAAGAAGAAAAAGAGTCGCGGCGAGTCTCCTGGTGCAGATATGCTATCTGATTTCAGAAGGCCATCTCACCGTAAGTTTAATAACGACAAAACGCTTAATGAGGAACGTAAACCTATGGTTGCACCAAGCTCTATGAAGCATGGTTTTACTAAGCCTACAACTGCTGTTGCCAAGCAGCCGGTGTCTATCCCGGAAGCAATTACAGTTGGTGAGCTAGCTCAGAAGATGTCTATCAAAGCGACTGAAGTAATAAAAGCGATGATGAAAATGGGCTCTATGGCAACCATTAATCAAACCATCGATCAGGAAACCGCACAGCTTGTGGCTGAAGAAATGGGCTTTGATGTAATTCTTGTTGCAGATAATGCAGCAGAAATTGCATTACTTGAAGCAAGTCTTAATGAAGGCGAAGCGACAGCAAGAGCACCGGTTGTTACTATCATGGGACACGTTGATCACGGTAAGACATCATTACTTGATTATATTAGAAAAAGTACTGTTGCTGATGGAGAAGCTGGTGGAATTACTCAGCATATTGGTGCATACCATGTTGATACTGACAAAGGAATGATTACATTCCTGGATACGCCAGGACATGCGGCGTTTACTGCAATGCGTGCCCGTGGTGCTAATGCAACTGATATTGTTGTGCTAGTGGTTGCTGCCGATGATGGGGTAATGCCTCAGACAATTGAAGCGATTCAACATTCTAAAGCTGCTGGTGTACAGATAATTATAGCAGTTAACAAGGTTGATAAAGAAAATGCCGATCCAGATCGTGTCAAAAACGAGCTATCACAACATGACATTATTCCAGAAGACTGGGGGGGAGATATTCCATTTGCCCATGTGTCAGCAAAGACTGGTGAAGGGGTTAGTGAGTTACTCGATACAATATCATTAGTTGCTGAACTACAAGAGCTTAAAGCAACATCATCTGGATTAGCAAAAGGTATAGTTATTGAAGCAAAACTAGACAAAGGGCGTGGTACGGTTGCATCTGTGCTCGTTCAGTCCGGTGAACTGAAGGTTGGTGATATATTACTTGCCGGATTCCATTATGGTCGTGTTCGTGCATTGAATGATGAGAATGGAAAGCCGATTGAAAAAGCCGGACCGTCAATACCAGTTGAAGTTTTAGGGCTATCTGGTGTTCCTGAAGCGGGCGACGAAATTTCGGTTGTACCCGACGAAAGAAAGGCAAGAGAAGTTGCTAACTTCCGTCAGGGAAAATATAAAGATATTCAGATGGCCAAGCAGCAGAAATCGAAACTTGAAAATATGTTTGCTAATATTGGTTCCGATGAAAAGCAGGTTCTTAACATAATTGTTAAGACTGATGTTCAAGGTTCTGCAGAAGCACTACAAAACTCTTTGATGGAGCTTGGAACTGAAGAAATACAGGTGAATGTTATTTCATCCTCTGCCGGGGCAATTACTGAAACAGATATCACTCTGGCTTCAGCCTCTAATGCGATTGTGGTTGGCTTTAATGTTCGTGCCGATGCCAGTGCTAGAAAAGCGGTTGATAGAGAAGGTGTTGATCTTCGTTACTATAGCGTCATTTATGACATTATCGACGAAGTTAAAGCTGCGATGTCCGGTATGCTTTCTCCTGAGAAAAAACAGGAAATTGTTGGTCTGGCGGAAGTTCGTGATGTATTTAAGTCGCCAAAATTAGGTGCTATTGCTGGGTGTATGGTTACAGAAGGAATTGTTAAGCGTAATAACCCTATTCGAGTATTACGTGATAACGTCGTTATCTATGAAGGTGAGCTGGAATCATTAAGACGCTTTAAAGATGATGCCAATGAAGTTCGTAATGGAATGGAATGTGGTATCGGAGTTAAAAACTACAATGATGTAAAAGTTGGTGATCAAATCGAAGTATTTGAAATTATTGAAGTTGCACGAAGCATTTAACATTGCTTGGGAAGCATCGCTGAAATTTCAGCTAAGCAGCTTTTGATATCACAAAGACAGGCATTGGCCTGTCTTTGTGGTTATATAAAACAGAGAATTTTTCAGCTTCGGCTGATTCAGGTAATAAATATGGCTAGAGAATTTAAAAGAACTGACCGAGTTGCAGAACAAATGCAGCGCGAAATGGCGCAGATTATTCAGTTGGAAGTTAGAGACCCCCGTATTGGTATGGTTACTGTATCGGGAGTTGATATGTCGCGTGATTTAAGATATGCCACTGTTCATGTGACTTTTCTTGGGATCGGAGAGGATAAACAGTCAGTGAAGGATGCACTGAAAGTGCTTAATCAAGCCAGTAGCTATGTGCGAGTGCTGATTGGTAAACGAATGAATATGAGAGTGGTGCCAGAAATTAAATTTGCATTTGACTCTTCAATTGCTCGTGGTAGCGAATTGTCTGCATTAATAAAAGATGCTAGAAATAAAGATAGCGATAATGAGTCGGAAAGTAACTTTGATTCAACGGATTCTTCGTCTGAAGAAGGGTCAGATAAAGAATAATAATTATCGGAATATCTGTGCTACTGTCTTGCAGTGGCCTTGGATTACGCTGATATCAATGCTTTAACTATGTATTTATTGCAACGACTGTAGAGAAAATTCACCATGGGACGCCGTAGAAAAGGTCGAAATATTAGTGGTATTTTATTACTGGATAAGCCACAGGATATTAGTTCAAACAAAGCTTTGCAGCAGGTTAAGCACCTGTTTGGGGCTGCCAAAGCAGGACATACAGGAGCGCTTGATCCATTAGCAACTGGAATGTTACCTATTTGTCTGGGTGAAGCTACCAAGTTTTCTCAGTTTTTACTCGATTCTGATAAGGGATATCGAGTTATTGCCAAATTGGGGGTGAGAACAGACAGTTCTGACTCTACTGGTGAAGTTGTAGAAACAAAAGCGGTGAATGTTTCAAAGCGTCAACTGGTTAAAGCGCTGGATAAATTCAGGGGTGATATCAGTCAGGTTCCAACGATGTTCTCTGCGCTTAAACATAATGGACAACCATTATATAAACTTGCCCGCCAGGGAATTACTGTTGAACGCGAAGCACGGGACATCAGTATTTATTCACTGGAGTTATTGCGCTTTGAAGCTGACGAAGTTGAGTTGGAAATTGAGTGTAGTAAAGGGACTTATATTCGCACCATTGTTGATGATCTTGGGCAGGAGTTAGGTTGCGGAGCCCATGTCACAATGTTGCATAGAACATTTGTTGCGGACTATCCTGTTGATGGGGTGGTCAGTATGAAGCAGCTTGAGGAAGATAGAGAGCAAGGGCTAAGTCTGGATCCCTATCTACTTGCGCTTGATAGTCCGGTATTACACCTTAACGAAGCTGTTCTTGATATTGATAGTTGTCATTATTTTTGCCATGGAAATCCCGTTTCATATCCGAACCTGGAGGAAGGTGAGTTTCTTCGGGTTTATGATGAAGAGGATGATTTTCTTGGGGTTGCAGAAGTAGACAAAGATATGATGCTGGCACCAAAAAGGCTGGTGGTCAAAGAGAGAGTTTAATGAAAGCGGTATTTCTCGATCACGCAACGATTGATTCAGGTATTGCGCTGAGTATGCTGCAAGCAGCTGTTGATGAACTTCAAGTTTTTGACTTTACCAAACAACAGGATATTCTTCACAGAGCATTTAATGCAGAGATTATAATCACCAATAAAGTCGAACTTGATGAATCTTGCTTGCGTAAACTGACTAATTTAAAACTAGTCTGTGTGACTGCTACCGGAACCAATAATATCGATTTGCAGGCAGCACAAGAACTTTCTATTGCGGTGACTAATGTTGCCAATTATTCAACCACTTCTGTCGCTCAACACGTTTTTTCATTCCTGTTAAGTATCACTAATAGTACTGCATTTTATCAACAGTTGAATCAAACACATCCCTGGTATAAGAGTAAGACTTTTTGTCAGATCAGCTCTCCTATTGATGAACTTGCCGGAAAAAAATTTGGCATATTCGGTTATGGGGATATTGGTAAAGCGGTTGCAAATATAGCGACTGCATTTGGTATGGAGATAATCGTATCTGAACGCCCTGATGCAGAAAGTACTCGTCAGGGAAGAGTACCTTTTCAACAGATGTTAGCAACTTGTGACGTGATATCACTGCATTGTCCGCTAACGGATGATACTAATAACCTGTTTGATAAGGTGGTTTTTGAGCAAGTTAAAGCTGGTTGTATTCTAATTAATACTGCGCGTGGTGCGATTGTAAATTCTGAAGACTTAGCTTCAGCGTTGTGCAATGGCCATCTTGGTTATGCAATTATTGATGTGCTGGAAACTGAACCGCCAGCAAAAACTCATCCTCTGGTTAACAACAGTATACCGAATCTGATTTTAACCCATCATATTGCCTGGGGAAGTCTTCAGGCGCAGCAGAGGCTTATTGATGGCGTGGTGGAAAATATAAAAGCCTATCGACAGAATAAAAAACTGAACAGGGTTTAACTGGCTGTTTAAATATCAAAAGAGAAGATGGTAAATTTTTTGATATCAATTTGGTAAAGCGTCAGGTTTTAATTGGGAAAGTGAGAAATTACTATGATTGGAGCGTGGCAAATTTATCATGAAGTCACGAAATTCTATGATGAATAATTTGGATAACGCTATGACGAGAATTTGGATGGCTGCAACAACCGGACTGCCTAAATGGTCGGTATGGAGATAACACACCTGATTGCTTTCAAAGC
>CBDUHU010000127.1:0-8643 GCA_965366725.1 uncultured Kangiellaceae bacterium | reverse complement strand
AATTAACAATAATACTATGAGTTAATGTTCTATCAGCATCTTTCTGACGGCTATCTGATCACTCATTAGCCATGCTATTACAATATACAAACCCAGATAGCTCATAACTTCGGAAAAACTAAACTGATGGTCAAATAGCCAGCCAAGTAATACTGGCGATAAAGCCGTTGAAAATACCATAATTGACGTGACTAATGAGCGGATTGCAGCAATTGACTGGTGGCCATAAACTTCAACCCAGAGAGAGCCAACAATTGGGCTGCTGGCGCCAATGGTTAACCCCATTAAAAACATGAAAACTAAGGTGAGCAAAGGAGCATTAAAAGGCAGAGCGAGTAATACTATTGCCAATAACATCGGTAACAGGTAAAACCTTAGTAGTTTTAACCCGCTATATTTATCCACCAATGAGCCGGTAATCAGTGATGCTATTAAGTGGGAAATAGCATAGGTGATAAAGCCTAGCGCGAACCATTGCTCACTCCATTGTTTTTCTGACAGCAGTACAGCTTGATGAATAAAGAGACCTGTTACGATAAATGCAGGAGCCATTATTGCTGGTAAAAGCAGCCAGAACACAGGATCTTTGATCACTTCTTTACGACTAATGCCAGAATGATTATTGGGCTTATCTGATGCCGATTTGTCTTTATGTTGACTTAGCAGGGAGGCTGATTGTTTTAGTAGCCAGAACATTATCGGTAAAAAAAACACAATCAGTATTATTGCCAGCACCAGCCAGGTTGCTCGCCATCCGATAGCAGTAATTAACCCTATTGCTACAGCAGGTAATATAGCTTCACCTATAGGCATACCGAAACCGACAATACCAATTGCCTTCCCGCGGTGCTGTTCAAAATAGCGAGCCATAGAAGTGAAGGCGATATGAAACATTAATCCCTGACCACAAAAACGCAACAGAAATATGGCTAAAACCAGATGCCAGATTTGCTGCGAGAAATATAGTAGCAGGCAGGCACTGGCCAGCCCAATAACCGTTGTCAGGGTAAATTTATTGAGCGGTGTTTTATCTAATAAAGCTCCGACAAATAAAATCAGAAAGCCACTGACCAGCGTCGCACTCGAATAGATTAAACCGTATTCAGTATTCGTCAGATTAAATGCCAACTGAAACGAATGTCCGAACCAGGCAATAAAAAATGATTGGCCGTAGTTACCAAAAAATGCGGTGATTAAGCCGAATAATAAAAAATGCCGGTTGTTGCCGGCAAATTGATAATAGTCTTTTAACATTCGTTTATCTGATTAATTTATCGGGAAGAACTAACTTCTACCTGAATGGCCAAAGCCACCTTCACCACGGAAAGATTCATCAAACTGCTCAACAAGTTTAAATTCTGCTTGTACCACGGGAACAAAAACTAATTGTGCAATGCGCTCGCCTGCTTCTATTTTGAAGCTGGTTTGACCGCGGTTCCAACAAGATATAAATAGTTGTCCCTGATAGTCTGAATCAATTAATCCCACCAGATTTCCAAGCACAATACCGTGTTTATGGCCAAGACCGGAGCGTGGGAGAATTGTTGCAGCCAGGTTTGTATCACCAATATGAATTGCGATCCCTGTTGGAATAAGTTCTGTCTGTCCTGGCTCCAGGTTGATTGTATGATCGATACATGCGCGCAAATCAAGACCAGCGGAACCTTCAGTAGCATAAGCTGGAAGTGGAAACTCATTGCCAACTCTTGGGTCAAGAATTTTCAATTCAATTTTTTGCATTATTTGTCCTCATTAATAGATTTTGCTCGTCATTTATCATCACTAAACGACTTATAATTGATAGTGCCAATCTAGGCTAAAAGTATCGATGCCGTGATTAGGTCTGGCTAAATAGCCATTTGAGTAGTGGTTGTAGCGTAAGGTTAATCGATTTCTATGATTCTTATCCAATGGCATACCAATACCAAACATCAACGCAAACTGTCCATTGCTGGATAAATCAACGGGGCTAAAATTTTTGCTATCAATATAGCTGAGTCCAGCCCCCAGCTGCCAATACCAGTTAGTCTCTTTAGATTGATTATTCCAGAAGCTTAGCACTGGTCGAAATGAGAAGATGTTGATTGATTGATGATGCTCTATATGACTAACATAGCCTTCAAACTCAAGCTCACTATAGCCAAAAATATCATGCTTAAAACTTGTATCTGTTTTCCAGAATACGCCAATTGTCTTTTGACTGGCGTCACTGATACTTTTGTTTTGAATAAGAGTATCATTCATACCAACGCCGTAGTTAATTAAAATGCCATCGACGGCACTCACTGAGTTTGCTGCTAGTATGATTACAGCTATCAGCGGGGCTAAAACCGCCTGTCTGAAAATATAATATTGTCGTTGTCTGTTAAACATTAAATGAATACCCTGTTTAGAACTCTCGGTGTTTTTTTATCATTTCATAGGCGGATTGTATTTCTTGAGACTTTTCGGTTGCCACCTTAACCATTTCTTCCGGCATTCCTCTTGATACCAGTTTATCGGGATGATGTTGAGACATCAGTTTTCGATAAGCGCGCTTAACTTCTTGCTTAGTTGATGACTCGGTTACCCCTATGACCTTATAAGCCTGAGCTAATGAAGGGCCAGAGTGACTGGTATAATTGCCTGTATGGCCATCCCGATGAAACGACTGTTGTGCAATAACCATTTCAACTAGTCGATCAATTTGCATTTGTGGTATTCGGAATGCTTGCCCAATTTGATAGAGTATTTCCATTTCAGGTGGGGATACCTTCCCATCGGCGGTTGCTGCCACTATCTGGATTTCAAGAAACATCTGGATTAAGCTGGGTTTACCAATACAGTGAGTGGTTAATTCCTGGAGTGTTGTTGCTAGCTCAAACTCAGAAGATTTACCCCAGTTAAATGATTCAATTGCCTGCTCTCTTTTTTCTCCAATAAGGCCAAGTTTTGCCATCACCTGTTCAGCTGCAGCTATTTCCATTTTAGAAACAACCCCATCAGCTTTTGCCAAATGCCCCATTACAGCAAAAGTACTTTCAAAGAATATTTTCTGGGTTAACCTTGGATCATTGCCACCAAAAGAGCTACCAAAATTTTGTCGCATGCCCTTATCAAATGAATGACCAATCCAAACCCCGATAATCAGCCCAAATATGTTTCCGATGAGAAACCCTAGAGCGCCACCAATTATTTTTCCAAAAATATTCATCTGTCTCTTATTTCACCTGATAAATTAACGAGCATTTGTTTAACGAGTTCTCTGGACAAATAACTTTTCGACCCGCTGGATAAGAAAAGAATAGAACTCGTTTAATTCCGGGTAACGGGCAACAGCTTTTAGTAAATAGCTGAAAGTTAACGGTAAATCACTCAAATATGCGGGCTTTTGGTCGCGGTAATTAAGTCGGCAGAATATACCTAGAACCTTCAGATGACGTTGGATTCCGATTAATTCAAAATCTTTGTAAAATGAATCAAAGTCAGTTTCAATTATTTGCTGATCAAATATTCTGTTGTAGTACAGCTTACACCAGTCCTTTACCCTGCTTTCCGGCCATTCAATGTAGCAGTCCTTAAGTAAAGATACCAGATCATAGGTTACCGGGCCGCTGACAGCATCTTGAAAATCGATAACTCCGGGGCTATTTTCCTGGCAAACCAACAAGTTACGAGAGTGGTAATCTCTGTGAACAAATACTTGTCGCTGAGCAAGTGCATTGGCTGCTAATTGATTAAAGGTATGTTCAATCAATTGTTCTTCTTCAGGTGAGAGGGTTATTGACAGATAGCGCTCTAAAAACCAGTCTTTAAACAGCATCATTTCCTCTATTAGCGCATTATTGTCATAGTTGGGAATGTTTGCCAGCTCTGATGAAGGAATTAATTGCATTTTTTCAAGTGTCGCAAAGGCCTGAGTATAGAGAGTTTCAGAGCTTTCTCGGGTTAACTCGGGTAAGTATAAGCGGTCTCCCAGATCAGTTTGCAACATCAAGCCTTTCTCATAATCAATTGCAATGATTCGTGGAGCTAGAACGTCGTGGCTAGTTAACAGTTCTGATATCTGTGAAAAAGCCTGGTTATTTTCCGTATCTGGCGGTGAGTCTACTGCTATAAACGAATGATTTTGGTCATTGGTGCGAAAATAGCGCCGGAAGCTTGCATCATTTGAAATAGCTCTGAGCCGCAGGGTTTCCTCACCCAGTTGGGTGTTAACCCATTGTTCTAATTGTTCTAATCGAATGTCTTGCTTCACTTTATTTATTCAGTTGATGGTTTTTTAAGGGATGCATAATGCCTGTAAAGCCTTTATTCTACAAGTTTCAGCTGCTATTCAGCTGTTGCAAACTTTTGTCTGGGGTGGAATTGGGCCATTTACAAAAGAACTCTGATTTTTTTAACTATTCGAAGTGTATTAGTATTTCAGCAAGTTAGCTTTTCAAGTATCATTAACGCCTAAAATTATAACCCGTGAGAGTGTTTTGTCGAAAGTATTATCTTCTGGCTCAACAGATTATCTGTTAGCTGCTTCCTTTGGTATGTGTGTTTGTATCGCTATACCGTCTCACGCGAAAGAACCCAGTCAGCTCTCCAGTTCGCCGGAAACAGTCGTACCTGCTAATTACTTTCAGTCTCGATTTAAACCCGGAGAGAAAGGTAAATTTAATCTAAATGGCCTATCTCAGTGTAATGTTAGTGCGCCGCCATCAGTTTTGTTGCCAAACCTACTGCCAGTAGTCACAGATTTCCAGGGTGAACAACCAATTGAGTCAATTGCCAGAGAGTTGCGGATACTCTATCAGAGCGCCCCGGAAATCAGTAGTCTGAGAACTCACCTGCAAGGTAATGTATCGGTTCAGGATCAGGTTAGTATATTAAGAGCCGAGGATGTTGTGATTAACCATCAAACACAGCAGTTGAATGCAAGCGGCGGTGTTTCCCGAGAGTCTAAAAACAGCTTATTCAGTGCTGATAGTCTTAGCCTCGATGAACTAAAACAAATTGTGAAGATGGACGATGCGCAATTTTACCTGTTTACTGATAATGCCAATGGTAGAGCCGAACAGGTATTGATTGAAGAACAAAACAAAGCCCAGTTAACTAATTTGACATTTAGCACCTGTCCGGTTGATAGCGATAGCTGGCAGCTGGCGTCTTCGGAAATGAATCTTGATTCGGAAAGTGGACGTGCTGAAGCCTGGAATACGACATTAAGAATTAAGAATATACCGGTTTTTTATTTCCCTTACCTGAACTTTCCGATTGATCGACGCCGCCAGTCAGGGCTTTTATCGCCTACTTTGAAAAATAGTGACAAAAGCGGCCTTGACTTTTCACAGCCTATTTATTGGAATATTGCGCCAAATATGGACGCAACATTTGTACCGCGCCATATGGAGAAAAGAGGATTTCAGCTGGGGACAGAATTTCGCTGGTTAACTGAAAGAACTTACACTGAATTATACAGCGAATGGATGGATAAGGATAAAGTGGTTAGTGATGCACTGAGAAATCCTGTTGTTGGTTCAACAATTAGTGCTGATGATTCCGGCCGATGGTTAGGAAAAATTAATCATCAGGTTTTTCTTGGTAATTCCTGGCAGTTTAAACTGAATACTCAGCGAGTGAGTGACAGTGATTATTTTAGAGACTTTTCAAGTGGATTGCAGCGTTCAAATGAAACCCAGCTGACCAGTCAGGCTAACCTGAGTTACGAAGATGATATCTGGGATATCAACTTTTTTGCAATTACTCACCAATCATTGATCGCCAGTGAGTCATATCGTTATTTACCGAGCTTAAATGCAAGCGCTGATTACCTGGACGATAGGGGGTTACGTTGGCAATTCGATTCGGAATGGAGTCGGTTTGAACATAACGATATTAATCAGCCTGAAGGGTTCAGGGCAAATATAATGCCTAGTTTAAGTTATCCTGTTAGTGGAAATTGGGGATTTTTTACTCCAAAACTGAGCTTTCAATCGACTTATTATGAGCAGGAGTCTCAATTAACCGGAGAGAAGAACACCTTCACCCGAAACCTGCCAATTGTCAGTTTTGATAGCGCCCTTTATTTTGATAGAGATAGTCAATGGTCGGATAAAGATTATATCCACACGTTAAGCCCGCGCGTTTTCTATAGTTATATTCCTGAGAAGGATCAATCTCAGATCAATCTTTTTGATACTACTTTACCTATTTTTGGTTTCAACCAACTTTGGCGGGAGAATAGATTTAACGGTATTGATAGAATTGGTGACACCAACCATATCAGTATTGGGCTTTCCAATTCACTGGTTAATAGTCAATCCGGTGAAAAAGCCTTTAACTTTAACCTGGGGCGTAAGTACTATTTTGAGAATAGAGATACTCAATTAAACGGTGAATTTGTTGAGACTCAGGGAGCTTCACCCTGGCTTGCTCAATTGTCGTTCAAGGTAAACCGGAGCACAGATATTGATGCTTTTATCGAATGGGATCAACATGCAGATAACACTAATCAGGCGAGAAGCAGAATAAAATTTGAACCCAAAGCTAATCATATTGTCAATTTATCTCACAGATATCGTGATATAGCCGGTTTAGTGAATGAAGAAAGTGATTTTTCTTTTGCCTGGCCTGTGAATGATAGCTGGCGTTTAGTCGGAAGATGGTATAATGATATTCGAAGAAACCAGACTATCGAGGCCCTTGTTGGAATAGAGTATGAATCCTGCTGTTGGGCGATAAGGCTGGTTGCACAAAAATACTTGAATACTCAACTGGATAGTTTAGGTATGCCAATTACTATTGGCGCCGACGAGTATAGCGAAGGGATTGGATTTCAGTTTGTATTTAAAGGGTTGGGTAGTGCCGGACAATCAGGTTTAAGTGATTTACTAGAGTCAAGTATTACAGGGTATCGAGATCCTTTTTTAAGTGACAGACGAAGAAACTAATGGAATAGCTTCGGCTGTTCTAATTGATATGTACTCATATATGCAGTATGAGTTTTAATGGGTAATGGGATGAATAAGTTAATTAAATTAGTATTTATTTTTTCAATGAGTATTCAATGTGGAATCGTTTCCGCTGAAATGCAAACAATTGACAGAGTTGTTGCGCTTGTTGATTCTGATGTAGTGCTTGCCAGTGAATTGGTTAGACGAACTAAATCGGTCATGGAACAGTTGAAAAACCGTGATCAAAAGATGCCGGAAGTTGCCCAGTTGACTCAACAGGTACTTGATAGATTAATTCTAGAATCACTACAACTGCAAATGGCAAAAAGAGTTGGTGTTCGCGTCAACGACGCTGAGCTTGATGCGACGATTGGAAGGGTTGCAGAAGAAAGCAAGATGAATGTTGATCAGTTCCGTAAAAAAGTAGTTAATGATGGTACTCCCTGGGCAATTTTTCGGGAAGATATTCGTAATGAAATCATGATTTCGAGAGTTCGTGGTGGACATGTATCCAGACGAGTAAAGATTAGCGATAAGGAAATTGATAATCTGATGATTCAGATTAATCAGGAAGGTTTAAACCGTACCCAGTATTTACTCGGACATATTCTACTTGCGCTACCAGAAAGTGCTTCACCTGAGCATATTGCTCGTGTCAGAGAAGAAGCCAGCAAGATGATTGCAGAGTTGAGAAATGGTGCTAATTTTGAACAATATGCTGTGGCATATTCTGCTGGACAAAATGCATTGAACGGCGGAGAACTCGGTTGGAGAAGCTTGACTCAGTTACCTTCGTTATTTGCTGGAAACGTTAAAAATATGAAAGTTGGAGATATTTCAGATCCTTTAAGAAGTGGTAGTGGACTCCATATTTTGTACCTTAAGGACTCCAAAGGAGGATTTGAGACGCATCGAGTGATGCAAACCCATGCTCGACATATTTTGATTTCTCCCAATGCAATTACCGATGAGCAAGCTGCATTGGAAAAGCTCCAGTTAGTTAGACAAAGAATTATAGATGGCGAAAAATTTGAAGATTTAGCAATTGAATTTTCTGATGATAAAGGAAGTGGTGCCATTGGTGGAGATTTGAAATGGTCTGATCCAGGAACATTTGTGCCTGAATTCAATAAGGTAATGAATGAATTGGCTATCAATGAGTTAAGTGAAGCGGTAAAAACAGAGTTTGGTTGGCATTTAATTGAGGTTCTCGGACGACGGGATCAGGATCAGACTGAAGATAAAAAACGTGAACGAGCTTATCGAATTATTCACAATCGTAAGTTTGAAGAAGAAGCTCAAATCTGGTTAGGTGAACTTAAAGAACAGGCCTATATCAAAATAATCGATGAAAAATAACTTAGAACTTCCCCGAATTGTTATTACCATGGGGGAGGCTGCTGGCGTTGGACCTGAATTAATTGTTCGAGCAGCACAGGTAGAGTTTGCAGCTCAGCTGGTTGTATTGGCTAATGCTGAGCTTTTGTTAGACTGTGCCAAAAAACTTGGGATGCCTTTAACTCTCACCAATATTGATTGGACTGATTCTCCAGAATGCCATACAAAAGGTCATTTATACATTGAAAACCATGCACTGAATAATCAGGTTGAAGTTGGCAAGCTTGATCAAGCGAATGCCACAACAACCATGAATATTTTGCATCGTGCCAGTGAATTGGCATTGGCAGGAATGACCAGTGCAATCGTGACTGCACCAGTA